>NZ_RJNJ01000010.1:0-76984 GCF_003943825.1 Streptococcus oralis | reverse complement strand
CGTGGGTTTTGGGACAACAGCCTATGGGTTGTCTAATATGTACGAGGCTGGTCAGGATATCAAACTTGGGAATGCAGGGGATATTCAGACTAAAGCCGGAAATCCCATCAGAGATACGCTTTTCATGGGCAATGACAAGTTGTATCATGATGTTGGGAATGTCTTTGTGACGGCGAGTGCCATCATGATTCCCATAGGGCAGACCCAGAGCGTTGTCAAGGGCTTGACCCAGTTTGCGATAGGGGAAGCCGGTGCCTATACAGCGGGTCAGGTTGCCTATCATGGGACTAAGCTCCTAGGTGGAAGCGAAGAAGATGCCCAAACCGCCAACTTTATCGGGAATATCGTAGGAGGCTATACGGCTTCCTCAGCAGCCAGCAAGTTTAGTCTCAATAAGGTGAGCAATATCGAACGGATTAAAGAGAATATTAAAGAAAGCAGGCTTGCGAGGGAGAGTTCGAATTTTAAACAGTATGTAGCGAAGGAAAAATCTATAATTGATAGTTGGAATCGGAATACTTCCAAATCTCCAATAAAAAATATGCCACTGGAAGAGTATGAAATGTATCGGACGAAGAGTGTTATCAATCCTGAATCGGATACAATGACATTAGGTAAATATGAACCTACAATTAGACCTGATGGTACTCAAGATTGGAGTACACCTGGGCCGAATTCATACATCAGCAAGGCCGGAGATACCACTTACTTTAGCTTAGGAGATGATTGGAATAAATTGACGGAGGCCTATCATTTAGACAGCGGTGGAGAACAAATGTTTGAAGCATTTAATAAGCCAGCATTAGATGATGCAGTTGCGCAAGGCAAGACCATTCGATTTTCTCATGATCCTAGATTAGAACTTTCTCTTGAGAATGAGACCGCGTTGGCTAAGGAATGGAAATACTTAAAAGAGCATTATGGATATAAAAAAGTAATATTAGAGGATGGATATTTTTATGCAGTTAAATAAAATGAAAAAATTAGCGCTGGATTTTAGCGATATAGTTGAAATAGTATTTAAAGATAAGATTGATGATATAATGATTTATGATATAATTGATGAACCCGATCATTGTATGTTCAAATTAAATTTTGCAGCGTATAATTACTTTTGGATTGAGTTCGACTATGAGAATGATTGGTGCGAGTTTTTTATTGTGCTTAATGAAGCATGTAAACAATCTCTTTATAGCAAGACTAAGTTTAGTGAAATCACAGATTGGAATGCGTATTTAGCAGGAATCATGAAAGAGCTAGAACTTCGCATACCAGAGAAGTTTTTAAAAGCAAAAGGATGGCTATAAAGAATAGAAGGAGTTTTTATGGAAGAGAATCGAGTGTTTCAACTAGCAGTGAAAACTAGTGAAATAATAAAAAGTGTATTCGGGAATAGAATCACTGAGCCAAAAATTGTAGATGTCGTTGAATATGGGCCGTACCAGCGATTTGGCATTCGGTTTGTTGCGTATGATTATTTTTTAATATTATTCAACTATGATAGAGGTTTTTGTGGGTTTTCGGTTTCAATCGGTGGACAATATGGAGCCACTTTAAACGGGAAGCGAGGACTAGGCGCTTACAATGATATCAAAGATTGGGACAGCTACTTAAAAGAGATCATGGCAGAGATTGAATTACGTATTCCCGATGAGTTCTTAAAAGCTAAGGGTTGGTTGTAAAACCTGTTTAAACTATGACTTTACAAGGAAATCAGTATTTTCTTTTATGAGAATAAATGAAGCAAGAGTTTACCGATAAACCATTGGTAAACTTTTACTGTACAAGGATGGTTACTACCAGATTGATGGTAATCTTCATACAAAGCTACCTGGTCAGGTATTTACAAACCTTCATAGTGCTTTAAAGAGCTCACGGGATAATCTAAAGAGTGAGATTGAGATCTTGAACACGACCAAGGACAACATTTCAGATTTGGTGAGCTATGAAGGAAGCAGTCATACCAGCACGGTCATGGACTATAACTTCCTCATGAATCAGCTCAAGAACTTGGATACCTCCATCACTCAGTATGAGAGTAACCATGCGAGTCAAGATTTGGTCGCCTTTAAGGAACTTCTAGCTGCGACTAAGGCCTTGATCGCAGAGCATGCTAGTAAGACACGTACGGTAGGAACTTATCAGTCAGGAGATTTCGCCAAACTCAAGTCTGTTAAACGCTTTGCGATAGCCTACAAACAGGCGACCCAGCAGATGGAGAGTCGCGTTGAGCGCGTGAAGGCTGCCCAGGAGCGAGACAAGGTCCGTTTTGAGGCCTTGGCTGCGGAGGATCGTGCCAAGAACGGTTGGAAAGAGTTGGGTTTGGGTGTGTTGACCTTTGCGATTGGCTTCATCGCAATTATAGGAACCATGGGAACTGCGACTCCTTTAGTTGTTGCAGGCGGTATCGTGGGTTTTGGGACGAGTGTCTATGGGTTATCTAATGCAGCAGAAGGCGTTCATAATATCGAACTTGGGAATGCAGGGGATATCCATACCAAGTCAAAAAATCCTATCAGAGATACGCTTTTCATGGGCAATGACAAGTTGTATCATGATGTTGGAAATGTCTTTGTGACGGCGAGTGCCATCATGATTCCCATAGGGCAGACCCAGAGCGTTGTTAAAGGCTTGACCCAGTTTGCGATAGGGGAAGCCGGTGCCTATACCGCGGGTCAGGTTGCCTATCATGGGACTAAGCTCCTAGGTGGAAGCGAAGAAGATGCCCAAACCGCAAACTTTATCGGGAATATCGTAGGAGGCTATGTGACCTCCTCAGCAGCCAGCAAGTTTAGTCTCAATAAGGTGAAAGATCCACAGGCTAAATCAACAACATCTCCAATAAAAAATATGCCACTGGAAGAGTATGAAATGTATCGGACGAAGAGTGTTATCAACCCTGACTCGGATACAATGACATTAGGTAAATATGAACCTACAATTAGACCTGATGGTACTCCGGATTGGAGTACACCTGGTCCAAATTCATACATCAGCAAGGCTGGCGATACCACTTACTTTAGCTTAGGAGATGATTGGAATAAAATTACAGTTGAATATGGTTTGGATGCAGAAGGTAAAGAACTGTTCAAATATTTCAATAAACCTGCGCTAGATGATGCTGTTGCGCAAGGCAAGACTATTCGATTTTCTCATAATCCTAAGTTAGAAGAATATAAAAAATCTGCACTACGGTGGGAGTGGGATTATTTGCATGAACAATATGGATACCCAGAGCCAGTTAAGATAGGAGAATTTTGGTATGCAATTAAATGAAACAGGTACTATGGCAGTACAAACAAGTAGAATGATTCGAAACGTATTTGGTGATAGAATAGATGGTT
Organism: Streptococcus oralis; assembly: GCF_003943825.1. Lineage (GTDB taxonomy): Bacteria > Bacillota > Bacilli > Lactobacillales > Streptococcaceae > Streptococcus > Streptococcus oralis_CD. Next base: position 73,640 of record NZ_RJNJ01000010.1, on the reverse strand, counting down.
TGGGAATTTATGATATAGTTGAGGAACCCAATCATCGTGCATTTAAAATAGATTATCTCGTCTATGACTTTGCTGGGGTAAGATTTATATACGAGAACGATTTATTTGAAATTCACCTACTTCTTAATCTTAACAAAGAAAAAGTGATTTCTAAGCCAAATAGCCATTATAGCAAAATAAGTGACTGGGACAGCTACCTAAAAGAAATCATGTTAGACATCGAGTCTTATATCCCAGAGAAGTTTTTAAAAGCTAAGGGTTGGCGATAAAAGAGAAGGAGGTGTTCATATGTTGAAAAAAAGTATGCAAGAGCTAGCGACAGAAGTGAGTGAGCGTATTCAAAGAGCATTTGGAGATAGGGCTTCAGACATGACCATTTACGATGTGGTAGAAGTACCAAATCATCAAATGTTTAGTATTAAATTTAAAGCCTATGATTATTATGAAGCTCATTTTGGTTATGAATTAAGTTTTACAGATTTTTATATTGTGATTAGTAAAGGGATTGGAATCTCACTTCCTAAAGAAAAATATGATTTTGGTAGTATAACAGATTGGGACAGCTACTTAAAAGAAATCATGGCAGAGATTGAACTACGTATTCCTGATGAATTCTTAAAAGCTAAGGGATGGTTGTAAAATCTGTTTAAACTATAGTTTTATAACAGGCAAGTTCGCCTTTCTATGATAGAATAAATGAAACAAGAGTTTACCGATAAACCATTGGTAAACTCTTACTTTATCAGGACGGTTACTACCAGATTGATGGTGATCTTCATACATCAGCAAGGCTGGAGATACCACTTACTTTAGTTTAGGAGATGATTGGAATAAATTGACGGAGGCTTATCATTTAGATAGCCGTGGAGAACAAATGTTTGAAGCATTTAATAAACCAGCATTGGATGATGCGGTTACGCAAGGCAAGACCATTCGATTTTCTCATGACCCGGAACTTCCTCAGTATGAGAAATCTGCCCTCAGATGGGAATGAGATTATTTAAAAGAACATCATGGATACGTAGATGTATATAAGAAAGGTGATTTTTGGTATGGAACTAAATAATATGGATATTTTATCAGATGAATTCTATGATATAGTTGAAAGAGTATTTGGGGATAAGATTGATGATATAGTGTTTGATGATATAGTTGATGAACCCAATCGTCATACATTTAAACTGGATTTTCTCATCTATAACTTTGCTGGGGTAAGATTTATATACGAAAACGATTTATTTGAAATTCACCTACTTCTTAATCTTAACAAAGAAAAAGTGATTTCTAAGCCAAATAGCCATTACAGCGAAATAAGTGACTGGGACAGCTACTTAAAAGAAATCATATTAGAAATCGAGTCCTATATCCCAGAGAAATATTTAAAAGCCAAGGGTTGGCGATGAAAGAGTTGGGGGTATTGCATTGGAATTAAATAATATGGATATTTTATCAGATGAATTTTTTGATATAGTTAAAAGAGTATTTAAAGATAAGATTAATGGTATAGTGTTTGATGATATAGTTGATGAACCCAATCGTCATACATTTAAACTTAAGTTTCGTATCTATAATTTTGCCGGGGTAAAATTTCAGTACGAGAATGATTTCTTCGAGATTTATGTTTTTTTCAATGGTGATGAGGGTTTACTGCTGTCTGAGGGAAATTGTCGTTACAGTGAAATAAGCGATTGGGATAGTTATTTAAAAGAAATCATGGCAAAAATCGAGTCCTATATCCCAGAGAAATATTTAAAAGCTAAAGGTTGGAGATAAAAGAGTTGGGGGTATTGCGTTGGGATTAAATAAAACGAAGAAACTAGCGCTGAATTTTAGCGATATAGTTGAAAGAGTATTTAAAGATAAGATTGATGATATGGGAATTTATGATATAGTTGATGAACCAGATCATCAAATGTTTAAATTAAATTTTGCGGCTTATAATTATTCTTGGGTACAGTTTAATTACGAGAATGATTTCTTTGAGATTTATCTGTTTTTAAACGGTGAGGAAGGTTTATTGCTATCTAAGCCAAACAGTCGTTATAGCGAAATAAGCGATTGGGATGCATATTTAAAAGAAATCATGACAAAAATCGAGTCGTATATCCCAGAGAAATATCTAAAAGCCAAGGGTTGGCGATAAAAAAGAAGGAGGTATTGGTATGGTTCGAGAAAGTATGGAAGCTATAAAACAAGAGGTAATTGAACGGATTCAGCGTTCTTTTGGAGATAGAGCCTCTGAAGTAACTATTTGTGAGTTCGTCGATGTCCCAAATCATCATATATTACGCCTCGTATTCAGGGCATATGACTACTATTGGGTTCAATTTAATTATGACAATGATTTATGCGGATTCTCTATTGTTTTAAATGATGAATTTGGAGCGTCGCTTGAAAGCAAAATGCGTAGCTATATGGGAACAAAGGATTGGGATAACTACTTAAAAGAAATCATGGCAGAGATTGAATTACGTATTCCCGATGAGTTCTTAAAAGCTAAGGGTTGGTTGTAAAACCTGTTTAAACTATGACTTTACAAGGAAATCAGTATTTTCTTTTATGAGAATAAATGAAGCAAGAGTTTACCGATAAACCATTGGTAAACTCTTACTGTACAAGGACGGTTACTACCCGATTGATAGTCACCTGGGGTCTGCGACTCCCTTGATTGTTGGAGTTGGCTTAACCTGAGGGATATCAAGTATGAAGTAGTGAAGGATATTACTAAAGAGAATATCAGGAGAGCATTTAAAGAGGATTCCCATAATACTCAAATTGATATTATGAATACTTTGATTGAGTATAATTTAAACCTTGATGATATTGTGGATATTCGCCAAGGTCAAATTGCTAAAATGTTCGGTCAAGGTGGGGGTACACAAATACAATTTGGTACAAGTGTTGTTTGGTACGAAAAAACGGGACTCTTAAAGGAGGTTGTTAAGTAATGGTTAGCTTAGAAAAAGAGCGATTGGAACTTTTATCAGATATTCACAAATTGGGATATGAAAGTTTGAGATATTCCATTTTCAACGATCATGGACCAAGGGAATGGGAAACAAGAATAGAATATAATCCTGAATTAGAAGTATATGAAGTATATTCGACAATGGACAGAGCAAGTACGAATGGTAAAGATTCATACCAAACCTTTCAAGAAGCACGGATTCGTTTCATAGAAATTCTTAAAAACGTTGTTTTCATAAATAGATATTATGTTGACGAAGGTATAGGTGCAGAATATTCCTCTCCATTATGGGATAAAATCGAGGCTGACATTGAGAATATAAAATGTATAGTTGAACAAGAAATTAAAAAACGCCATTTTGAGAGCTTACATTATGTATTATTTGATGAAAATAAAAATCTTCCCTGGGCATTTCACTTATTCTATAGAGATGGTAAATTTATGATTAATGGTCGAGATGATAGATCATATGTGATGGGGAATACGATAGAGTTTACTAGTTTTGAAGATGCAAAAATAGCTTTTTTGGAAAGATTAGAACATTTTGTAAAATCTAATCAATTCAAAGTAAAGATAGGGAAAAAACCATATTATTCCTCCTCCCTCTGGGATGATGCTACAGAATAACAAATAATTCCTTCCTAAAAAAGGAAATGGAGGGTATTCAACCCTTTTCCCTGACCATATGAGACCTCAGGAGGTTGTAGATACTATTAATGAGGCATATAGTAATAAAGTTTTAGCTTATGGAAACAAATACATTGGAAAAAGTCATAATGGATTAAAGATTGGAATGTATATAAGAAAATCTGATGGAAAGATTATCTCAGCATTTCCAATGGAATAAAATGAATTTAGAGGTATGATTAATGGAGAGAATATATTCAGTTGTGGTTTTTGGAAATGAAGAAAATGACATAATGTTAGTTTTGAAGTTTACAGATCAAAAATTTCAATCGTTGTCAGACTTTTTAAATTCTGAGGTTCATAATTTTTATCTGTATGTCAGAGAAGCTTTGGAGAGTGTAATTTCTGGGAATATGGAAGAATATGCTTTTGATGGTAATATGTTAGGGATTGAAATTGGAAAAGAAATAACAGAAGTTTACTTCCAATTTGAGGAAGAAATATTAGGCGGTCCATGCTTTATTCCTACAAATGAGCTTTATAAATTGGTTTTAGAGTGGAAAGAAATGGAAGGTAAAATGTACAGGGGAGAAGATATTTTTCCGCTAATGATAGAGGATTGAAGACGAATAAACAGATTTATGAAGGTATAAGTAAGAATGGAATGAAAATTACGATGAATTTGGACTCTGATGAAAAAATTATTACAGCTTATCCTAGCAAAGAATAGATAAAACATTGAATTATAAGATGAGAAAGAGGAGAAAATGGTAAAAAGAGAATACGATATATTCAAATATCAAAATAATAGTATTAGCTTAATGATAAGTTTTTTTGATCCCTATTATCAAACCTTATGTGAATTTTTTGATACAGAAGTCCATAATTTTTACCCTCATATTTATAAAGAATTAGAGGCGGTTGTTACTGGTCAAAAAGAAGCATCTGGCTTTGGCGGTAATATGCTGAATATTGATATAGGTAAGGAAGAAACAGAAGTATACTATCAAATGGATGATGAAAGTCTTGGGGAACCTTGCTTTATTTCAACTGATGAACTGTATAAATTAGTTATTGAGTGGAAAGAAATAGAAGATAAAATGTACAGAGGGGAAAATATTTTTCCGCTGATGGTAGAAGATTAAGATGTATTAGAGGGCTCCTATCAGAGATACGCTTATGGGAAATGACAAGCTGTATCATCAGGTTGGAAAAAATAATAATAGATTAAAGATTGGAATATATATAAGAAAATCTGATGGAAAAATTATTACAGCTTATCCAACTGTTTCAGAGTAGAAAGGTTTGTAGATGTTAAGAAGAGAATATAAATTATATAAAAGTGTTGAGAACAGAGATGCACTTACGGTTCTCTATAATAGAGAAGATTATGAAATTATAACAACCTTTATGATTACAGAAGTCACGGATTTTTATCTGGATGTTCGAGAAGCTTTGGAGAGTGTAATTACTGGGAATTTGGAAGAATATGCTTTTGATGGTAATCTCTTAGGGATTGAAATTGGAAAAGAAATAACAGAAGTTTACTTCCAATTTGAGGAAGAAATATTAGGTAGTCCTTGCTTTATTTCAACTGATGAACTGTATAAACTAGTCATTGAGTGGAAAGAAATGCAAGAAAAAATGCACAGAGGGGAAGATATTTTTCCGCTGATGGTAGAGGATTAAGATGTATTAGAGGGCTCCTATCAGAGATACGCTTTTAGGTAGAGCTGATGGAAGTATATATAAACATGGATTTTTGAATGGTGAATACAAAAAAATCTGTTAATATTGCCTGGAACTCGAATAAACAGAATTGGTTCTAAAATTGAAATAGGAATAATTAAATGCTAATAAAATTAAAAAACAAAATGGAATCCGAAGTTTCAAAAATTGGCAACATAAAATTAGGTGAATTTGGAATTCATTTTTCTGAACAACCTCCCTACTTTCCAGAGGGAATTTCTATAATAGAGGATAGAAATGGAAGATATAATCTAGTTTTTACCGAGAGAGGAAAAATAACATCCGAGATTTCTGAATTAGATGATGATGAGGTGACTTATCAAATTTTAAAGATAATCATTAAGAATATTTCCTCGCAAAAGATTGATGAAAAGGATGTAGATTTAATTGACAAATTGATTAAAAATAATGAATTTGAGAAAGTTAGTCAATTAGTTGAGAAAGTACAAGAAAATAGATATCAATACGAAAAGGAATTATTTGAGAAAATCAGTCCGCTATACGCTCTATGGTTTGAAAAAGAACATTAATGATTCGTATAAATCCGTTGTTATTTCAGTTCAAAACACAAGAATTCCAAGCGGAAATGAAGAAGCTGCTTTTGAAGGCTTTTGGAAACCAGGAGGACAAACTTTCCCAGGAAATATGCCAGAAGTAGTCATTGACGAAGTTCCATGGGGAGAATTTACAATTAGAAAATTAGGAGGCGATTAAAATGAGTTTAACTAAAATAACATGGGAAGAGTTTGATACCTTTGAAAAGATTGAATCACCAAAAGGATATGATTTTCGAACACATGAAGGGAAATACTATACTTTTGGAGAGTTTGGAGTAGCTTCCGTTCGTCGTATCTTTGAGATTAATCCTTCTGATTTTAACGAATATTTATTAGGCAGGAGGACGGCAAGTGAAATTGATTTTAAAGCGGAGAATGATTGCTGGCCTCTAACGGAAGAAGAAAAGAATGAAATAAGAAAAAATAGAGCTAGAGAAAAACCAATTGTGCTGATTTCCAACCGTAAAAATCAGTTGCTTTTTAGTAAGAAAGAACTTGAAATACTTATTCCCAAAGCCGAACAACAATGGATAGAATCAATGGGTGAACTTCCAGACGATTATGTATCACCACTTAAGTAAGGAAGGTCTAAAATGAAACCAACAAAACTACAATGGGAAGATGTTATCCAGTTTGAAGAAGTAAAAGGTTACGGAAAATCCATCTGGAGAAATGATAACAAGTATTATTTAGTTTCAGAAGAGGGAACCGTAGCTTCTTGGTTAGTTGTCTATGAATTACCACAAGAATTATTTACCTTACTAGAGAGTGGGGAAAGAACGTTACATGAAGTATCTTGGAAGGTTCAAAACGATTCTTGGCCACCGACGGAAGAAGAGAGAAAAGCTCGTGAGAAACAATTTATATTAAAAGGCTTAACTCCTTTAATAGCTAATCCTAAGAGTTGGGAATTATTTACTCAGGAAGAGCTTGAAAGATTAATTCCGCTTGCTGAACAGAAATGGATTGACTGGAGAGGCAAACTTCCAGATGATTATGTATCACCATTGAAATAGCTTGTAAGGAACTTTTTATTCACTTTTAGTTGTAGGCAAGTTTCTGTTACAATGCAGCATTTACAACACTTCATGGTTCACACCATGGGGTGTTTTTTTGTTTTTCTCATCTTCTCACTGCATTGCCCATGTGATATAATGGGATAAGGATTGTTCCTCGTTTCAGACGAGTTTATGGATTTCAGGATAAGTTAGCAGGTGAGAAGAGTATTTCTGTCAGCCTCCTATACACCTGTTAACAGCTATCCACGATAAAAGGAGATTGTAGATTGGTTTTATTAGTATTAGGGATTTTGGTTTTGCTCATTCTAATCTTAAAAAGGAAACAGAAAACTGCTAAAAAATCTGAAGGAAATGCCAAGAAAAGAAATTGGCTATTAATAGGTTGCTTATCCATAGTGATCCCAATGGTAATCTTCACAGTGTTCAGTCCGATTTTTTCTCTAATGGATATGTGGGGGCTGTTTGCCCATGCAAGTCGAACTGAGATTGAGCAAGCTGTGCATCGTTCTTATCAAAATTACGGTCTTACAGGACAGTTTGAGTTAGAAAAATACGAGAAAAACTATACAAGTGTGGGAGGATTTATAATCCATGGTACCTATAGTGAAAATATAGCTGGGAAAACCTATCAGGTTAAAACTCGATTTAAATACTATACTCGCTTTTCGAAAAGTGAAACATATGGAAAGACAGATGCAGAGGTTGATTACAAAAATGGTAAAAAAATTTATAATGTTTTCCCAGAATTAGCCTATTTAGGGATTGAAGTTAGTCCAGGCACCAGCGAATTTTTAGAAACACTGGACAGTTCAATCAAAGATCCTAAACTTCCTGATTTGAAGTATCAAGGTATTGATTTTGAATTTAATAACCAATCTGATAATATCTATCTTTATAATGAAATATTAGAGGAAAATCAAAGCAAGGGCCAAGCTCTGCAAGGAATGTATCCAATGGATGCTCAATATCTTTTCCAAAAAGAGATTTTTATACCAACATTTGAATTTCAATATTTCGTTCCGAAGGAAAAAAGAGATCTCTTGTATGATGACTATCTTAAAGAGCTTGAAGCGCTCATGAAGGAATTTTTTGCCAACCAACCCCTACCACGCGGTCTTTATGCTGTCAAAATTTCTAAGTATAAAGAGGATAAACTTGTCAGTGATAGTGGTGTATACTATGTGAAGATTGAAAATCGTCAAGTTGTAAAGCTGTTGCAAAAATTAGAGTAGGAGTTGCTAGGGCTAGGTCAGTCTCACAATATTTTTACTAAGAAGAGAAGGGAAGTTTTGTAATGATTAGTTTAGAGCTGTTGTCTGAGGAAAATAGTCTAGACGTTTATTCTTTTGAAAAAGAAAATCGGGAGTATTTTGAACGAAATCTACCTCCTAGACCAGCCAACTATTTTGATTTAGAAGGTTTTAAAGAAATCACGAGGGAATTGTTAACGGAACAAAGGAATCGGGATGTCTATATGCATCTTATTAGAGATTCGCAAGGTATGATGGTCGGGAGAATAAATTTAAGTGTTTTAGAGAATGATCGAACAACAGCAGAGCTTGGGTATAGGATTGGGGAAAATGTTAGCAACTTAGGTTATGCTAGCGAAGCGGTTAAACTCGTTTTAGACAAGGCCTTTACGACTTATGGTTTAAATAAAATTATTGCAGGAACGGCAAGAGGTAATCTAGTCTCTCAGAGGGTGCTTTTAAAAAATGGCTTCACCTTTAGTAGGATGATAGAAAATGACTTATACATTCATAATGAGTGGGTTCATACAGCAGTATTTGAGATAAGGAGGCCATAATATCATCATTTCCAGTCTACTGACAAGGTTAACGGAGTTATAATCTGTCCAGACATTCAAGAATATTTTCTTGGATGTTTTTTTGTTCATAATTTCCAGTTGTGTCTGTTAAAATTTGATTTTCTCAGTGGACAATCGTCCACTTTTTTTATATAATAAAACTAAACCGGATTGGTTGAGTTTTAGAGATGTAAGCTCAACCGTCGATTTGTTTTTCTAAGAGAGATATTCTCAATAAAACATCACACTAGGGGGTGAATCATGTACCAACCAGAAAAACTCAAGGCTCGGAGAAAAGAGTTAAAATTGACACAGAAGGAAATTGCAGAGGAATTAGGGATTAGTTTTCAGGCTTACTCGGCTTGGGAACGTGGAATTAAGGAACCATCCAAGGAGAAGGTTGCCCAGCTAGAAAATATTTTAAAGGTGGCAAAGGGATATTTCACTCAGATCGAGATTGTTCGTCTCTACAATAGCCTCTCCAAGCAAGGGAAGGACAAGGTTGTGCTCTATGCTCGCAACCTAGCTCAAGAGGAACAAACACAGAAGGTGACGACCATGCCAGAGCGCCTCTACGAGTACCGTGTCTATGAACGCATGTCAGCAGGGATTGGGGCTTCGGTCTACGGTGACCAGAATTTTGATACGGTCTACTTTAACGAGGAGTTGGCCCATGATTTTGCATCTTGGGTATCTGGGGACTCTATGGAACCTAAATATCAAAATGGTTCGGTGGCTCTGATTCGGGAAACAGGATTTGACTATGATGGGGCAGTTTATGCAGTGGTCTGCAACAACCAGACCTATATCAAACGGGTCTATCGGGAGGAAGATGGTTTGCGTCTGGTTTCTATAAATCCTAAATACAAGGACATTTTCATCTCCTATGAGGAAGATCCTCGGATTGTGGGGATTATCGTTGGGAATTTTGTGCCAATGGAGGGTTAGCCTATGGGCTACTTTGATTATTCCAGAGAGCCCAAAAGTGATATTGCCTTTGTCGATATGAAATCTTTCTATGCCAGTGTCGAGTGTGTGAAAAGAGGCTTGCATCCGCTGAAGACCTCGCTTTGTGTCATGAGTCGCGCGGATAATTCGACTGGTCTTATCTTAGCTTCCTCTCCCATGTTTAAGAAGATTTTTGGCAAGTCAAATGTTGGTCGGGCCTATGATCTGCCCTTTGATATCAAGACCCGCAAATTTTCCTACTATAACGCCAGAAAGCAAGGATTGCCTACAGATTCAGACTATGTGCGCTATATTGAAGATTGGGCCCAAGTCACCTTGATTGTTCCTCCTCGGATGGACGAGTATATCGCGGTCAATATGGAAATCCAGCGAATCTTTCAAAATTATGGCAGCCCAGATGATATTTATCCCTACTCTATCGATGAGGGCTTTATTGATCTGACTAGTTCGCTCAACTACTTCATCCCAGACAAGAGTCTCTCTCGCAAAGACAAGCTGGATCTGCTTTCTGCTCGCATCCAGAGGGATATTTGGAGGCAGACAGGGATCTACTCTACGGTGGGTATGTCCAATGCCAATCCCTTACTGGCCAAGTTGGCTCTGGATAATGAGGCCAAGCACACTCCGACCATGAGGGCCAACTGGTCTTACCAGGATGTGGAAGAGAAGGTCTGGGCCATTTCTAAGATGACGGATTTTTGGGGGATTGGCAGGCGGATGGAGAAACGCTTGCATGATCTGGGGATTTTTTCGATTAAAGAACTAGCCACCAGCAACCCAGACCAGCTAAAGAAAGCTATCGGTCAGGCTGGCCTGCGTTTGTGGTTTCATGCTAACGGGATTGATGAGAGCAATGTTCACAGGCCCTATAAAGCTAAGTCCCAAGGGTTAGGAAATTCTCAAATCTTGCCGAGAGACTATGTAAAGCTACGGGATATTGAAATTATTCTCCGAGAAATGGCGGAGCAGGTGGCTATTAGGCTGAGAAGGGCGGGCAAGAAAACAACCCTTGTCTCTCTCTATGTTGGTTTCTCTAAACAGGAGGTCAGGTCGTCTATTCACACACAAATGAAGGTCGAACCGACCAATAATACAGCTATCTTAACAGACCACGTTTTGAAGCTATTTCATAATAAATACACTTCTGGAGCGGTCAGAAGTGTTGGAGTCAACTATTCAGGATTTGTGGATGAGTCCTTTGGCCTAATCTCCCTCTTTGATGATGTTGACAAGTTAGAAAAAGAAGAAAGGCTCCAGACGGCTATTGATGCCATTCGGGAACAATTTGGTTTTACCTCCCTCTTAAAGGCCAATGCACTGGAAGAAGCCTCTAGGAGTCTTGCCAGAAGCAAGCTGATTGGGGGGCATTCTGCTGGAGGATTAGATGGACTAAAATGATTGATCGTTCTTATTTACCCTTTCAATCTGCGCGTGACTATCAAGATCCAGGGATGCAGAAGTGGATGGGTTTTTTCCTCTCAGAGCATACTAGTTCACTCGGTGAAGAAAAAAATCGGGTAGCTTTCTCGACGAGTTTGAATCTCGTTGAGAAGTTAATCTTGCTTTCGCAGCTGTATGTCGGGCAACTGAGGGGATGCTTTGTGGTCAAGGAAAAGAAACAAAAAACGACTATCGTCGGCAAGGTAAGCGAATTATCACCTCAAACTCTATCTATTAGGACCAATGAGGGCTATAGGCTGGTAGAGGTAGCAGATGTCCTCGAAATTCGATTGTGGGAGGGGGGAGTGTATGACTAGAAAAGAGTTGTATGAAAACAAACTGCAGATGGATTATTTTTCAGATAGTTACATCCGCTTTGAAGAGGATTTCCAAAAATACTCTGCTATGAATGTTCCCTTGACTTTTTTGATCGATGATATCCTACGCACCATGGCGATGAATCAGAAGAACTACTTTGTTTTAAACAAGGAAAATGCCAAGGATGGGCGGGAGCATCGCTTTTATTTTAAGGTGGTGACGGAAAAAGAGTGTCCCAGAAATCGAACCTATGCATATGCTGGACTCAAAAATAGTAGTCAGTGACTAGATGTGGAAGAGGGAAGTCTGATTTAGGAAAGATGGCTTGTGAGCGTCAGAAAATCTCATGGTATAGGAATTCGAAACACCATCTTTTATCTGTGGAGTTCTTGCAGGAACTTATGATAGTAGTTCGGATGAGGTAAGACAAGGGGGACTCTCTTTTTTGGATGAGCGTTTATTTGAAAACGTGGTTGGATTTGAGAACACCTATCTTCAATGATCATCTTACTTTATAGAGTCATACCAAAACATCCATGTACATTTTTGGATGTTTTTTAATTTTACAGATAGAAAAAGAGAAGACCAAATGGTCTTCTCAACGGGGGAACTGAATCATTAGAAAGAATCAATCAAAGAGGGTTATTAGTCTTTGAAATTCTTTTGGAAGATGAGGAGAGACAAGATAGAAGTAATGGCTGCCAAGAAGAGGAAGGCACTTGCTTCTTGTTCCCCAGTTGCAGGGAGTAGTCTTTCCTTGTCTTCTTTGACTGTAGCTGTAACAGGAGCTTTTTCATCTTTTGCTGATGAATGATCTGTTACGGCTGGAGCAGGTTTTTCAGTCTCTCTTGGTAGAACATACTCAGGAAGAGTCACAACTGGTGGCGTTTCTGTTCCAACTGAGCTTTGTTTGCTACCTACCTCAATCACTCGATCTTGAGCTGGTGTTGCTTCTGTTTGGAGAACCTTGCGATTGTCACCGTCCACTTCAACATACTCGACTAAGAGACCGTCTTTTCCTTCTGATAGAACTTGCACTTTTCCTTTGTCTAATTGTGGGTTTTCGCGACGAATAGTCTTGAATGGTACGACCTTATTGACGATTTCCAAGCTTGGAAGTGTAAAGACAAGGTCTTTAACCCCTTCCTCAGGACTTGAAGAAGTAATTGGTTTCTCAGGTTGCGCTGGAGTTTCCGGTTGAGTCGGATTTTCAGGCTGAGCAGGTTTTTCCGGTTGAGCCGGTTTCTCAGGTTGCGCTGGAGTTTCCGGTTGAGTCGGCTTTTCAGGCTGAGCCGGTTTTTCAGGTTGCGCTGGAGTTTCCGGTTGAGCAGGTTTTTCAGGTTGANCTGGATTCTCAGGTTGAGTTGGTTGTTCCGGTTGCGTCGGCTTTTCAGGCTGAGCCGGTTTTTCAGGTTGCGCTGGAGTTTCCGGTTGAGTTGGTTGTTCCGGTTGCGCTGGCTTTTCAGGCTGAGCCGGAGTTTCCGGTTGAGCCGGTTTTTCAGGCTCAGCAGGTTTTTCAGGTTGCGCTGGAGTTTCCGGTTGAGTCGGCTTTTCAGGCTGAGCCGGAGTTTCCGGTTGAGTTGGTTTTTCAGGCTGAGCTGGCTTTTCAGGCTGAGCCGGAGTTTCCGGTTGAGTTGGTTTTTCAGGCTGAACTGGTTTTTCAGGTTCAGCAGGTTTCTCAGGCTGAGCTGCTTCGAGCTTGCTGATTTGTGCGAGAGCAGTTTCTAGCGCTTTATTGACTGCTTCCTGAGTTTTAGCTTCTTGGATTGCAGCAATGGCTTGGTCAGCAATTGCTAACAATTGCTTCTTAGCTTCCTTGTTGGATCCAAGCTCAGCGACTTTTTTCTCTATAGCTTTTGCCAAGCTGTCCATAGCCTTATCGTACTCAATTTCCGGTTGTTTTGGTTCAGCTGGTTGTTCAGGCTGGTCAGGTTTCTCAGGTTCTTCTGGCTGTTCCGGTTGCTCTGGACTAGGTTCCTCTTGGCCTCTTTGATAGTTCTCATCCTTGGATAGGATATCTTGTAGGGCACTGACTGTCAACATGACATCCTGAACATCCACTGCATCAGCACTGAGTTGGTTTCTCAATTTTTCTAGATTTGCTTGGAAAGCTTGGCGTGCAGTGGCCGTATTTTTCAAGCCTGCTGGGTCAAAGTTGGACAGATCATCTTTCCATTTCGAGATAGACTGGATGATATCTGCTTTGCTGTAGAGTTCGCTGCCTTCGCCACGAGTGATAAATTGGTCTACCTGGATACCGATATTTTGAGACAAATCGTTTCGATCAGGATCTAGTTGAAGGGTGACTGCGTGCAAGTTTTCGTCCAGACCTTTTAGGCTAACCAGAGTTTGATTGCCTTGGCGTTGGGCTGCGCGACCGCTAAAGTATTTCTTACCATCAATAGTTGAAGCATTTCCCATTCCATCTTGGTAAGGAACTTCTTTGCCGTCTAGGAAGACTTTGTAGATACCATGATTTGGATCAACATAGCCCTTTATATCAAGTCCAGTACCGTAGAAGTAGGCTGTGACAGTTGTCTTTTTCTTTTGCTCATCAGTTAAGCGGCCAAAGGAAGCCCAAGATTCCGTCTTTTGGTATTTGTCTGCCGAATTGGTTTCATGGTGCCAGCCAGGACTGTAATCCAACTGACTAGCTTGGTCATCATAGCTTGTTTGGTCCTTGATCAGCAATTCAGCTTTCATCACTTGGATGGTTGCATCGGTAGCAAAACCGAGCAGGGCACCATCAGTGACTGAAGTGAGCTTGGCTTTGAAGTCAAAGACAGAGTCAGCCTGTTCTGTAAAGTCAATCGTTGGGATGGTGACAGTCTTTTCTGTTTCTCCGTCTTTAAAGGTCACATCTTGAGTTGTATCTTGGTAAACTTTACCGTGAACTCCAGTTCCAGGTTCTGTGATGAAGCGCACAGTAGCAGCCCCCTTGCTTCCACCAACACGTTTAATCTTAACAGTGACTGGTTTTCCTTTTTCGACTTCGTAGTTAGTAGACTCGAGTTCAAACATCCCTTTACTATCATTGTTTAGGGTGTAGATTCCTTCTGTAGCAATTGGTTCGCCTGTTTTATTTACAAGGGTAATAGTGTGTTGACCAGGTGCTAAATCGCCTGTCTCAAAGACTTTTTGGCTGCGTTTACGACTAGCATTCTTAGTTTGGACATCGGCAACCTTTTGACCATCAACGTAGACGGACATTTCTCCATGACCTGGGTCGACTGTAGAGACGACATAGGCCTTGGTTCCTGTAAAGGTATAGCTTACTTTGGCATCTTTTTGATTGGTCCACATAGAAGTGCCACGAACACCTTCAGATTCATTGTACCAAGTTGTTCCGGCTGTATCTGCTGTTGTGTTTGAGTGGTATTCAAGTCCAAGAGGGTAGCCATCAGTCTTTTCAATGCTGCTTGGTGTCTTGTAGACTGAGAAGTTGGTCAAGATTGGAGTTGCTTGAGCACCATTGATGGTTACACGAATTTTTTGTGCCTCTACAGGCTTGCCTTGAACCAAGCGACGGTAACCAACGGTCGAACCTTCGCCGTAAGTCACCCAACGTCCGTTGATTTCGACTTCAATCTTGAAACCAGAGATACGTTGACCTTTGGCAATATCTTCCTTGAGTTCAACGACGTCAAAGCGTCTCTTTTGCCCCAAATCGACTGTAAAGCTACCGGTTGTGGCATCATTTGAGAGCGCCCAGCTGGTGTCATCTTTACCGTCTGTGAGGTGGCTTTCCTTGTAGAGGTGGTTTTGACGAGTAGAACTTGCTGTTACAGTCGCACCTTTGGCAAAGTCAGTCGCATACATTTGGTCTAGGGTTGCCTTGAACTCTTTCAAGCGAGCCACATCCGCATCTGCAAATTTTCCTTCTTTATTTGGTGGAATATTGAGAAGGAGCGGGGTTCCACGACCAACAGACTTGAAGTAGATGTCCATCAGCTCTTTAAGTGATTTCGGCTGTTGATTGTCATGATAGAACCAGCCTGAACGGATCGAAACATCAGCTTCCCCTACAGAGTACATATCACCATCTGGGTCACCATGGTTGAGGTATTCGTTTTTCACATCGTCTGTGATGTTGGCCCGTTTAACTTTATGCCATACAGGGTCGCCTGCTATACCTCGTTCATTTCCGATCCAGCGAACGCTTGTTGGCTGAGCAGAGAAGATGGCGATATCTCCTTCGGCTTCTTTGATGTATTTGAACCATTCATCAAAGGTATAGGTTACTTTTTGGGCACCGCTACCACGCGCACCGTCCATCCAAACTTCGATGAATTTCCCTTTATTTCCGTATTTTGGATTTCCAAGGATTTCTTTCAGTTGGTTGAGATAGTATTGGTTATATTCTTTTTCGGTTGCAACATGGTATTTTGGATGATTAGCATCCCATGGTGACAAGTAAACACCCATATTCATGTCATACTTGCTAGCAGACTTGGAAACTTCTTCGAGAAGGTCACCCTTTCCATCTTTCCATGGGCTAGCAGCTACGGTATGATTCGTATACTTAGATGGATAAGCAACGAATCCGTCGTGGTGTTTAACAACCATAATGGTTCGTTTGAAGCCAGTTTCCTTCAGAGTACGAATCCACTGGTCTGTATCCAAGTTGGTTGGATTGAAGTATCGAGGATCTTCTTTCCCATTTCCCCATTCAGAATTGGTATAAGTGTTCATTCCGTAGTGGATGAAGGCTGCCAATTCTTCCTTGTGGTAATCGAGTTGAGCCTTGCTTGGAAGAGGTCCATGATTGCCAATTTCGGTTTCTTTATCTTCTGGATGAGCCACTGGTGGAGTCGGTGTCGTTGGATTAGCTGTATCAGCGACTGGCTCGTATTCAAAGACGACCTCATTCACACCTTTGTGCTGGATGGTTGCTTCCAGGCTAGTCTTGACTGGACGGTAGCCAGCAATGTCTTTTGCATGGAAGGTGTTGACAAAGGAAACCTCATATTCTTGGCCTTCATTGTTATCAACTGTTGCCTCAGCTAGTTCAGTACTTGTTCCCTTTTGACGGTAGTAAACTTTAAAAGAGCCTTTGTTGGCTTTATAGACAACCTTGATGATACGAGTACCGGCAGGCGCTTTGCTGACAACATTGTGATCTTCAGCCCAAGTATCTTTTAGCTGTTTATTAACTGCTACGCCATCAATGGATACAATTTCGTATTTGTCTTTATTCTTCTGGTAGAAGTCCGTTTTCTCGATTTCTTTTTTGAAATTATAGTCAAATGGCGAATCAACAGCTGTCTGTTCGATAAAGGTGTCATTATCTTTGACAGGATTTCCTTCTTCGTCTTCGTGTTGGATAACCACACGGCCGTATTCAACTCCCTTGGTCAAGGTAGCAATCCCATCTTGGTTGAAGGAATATTCGTTGCTTCCGATAACAGCTTTCTCATTTCGAAGCATACGTCCTTCATCGGTAAAGTAGTAACGATTTCCGTTATCACCTTGGTACCAGCCTTTCACACCATACTTGGCAATCATGTCCTTAACCCATTTCAGTTGTTCAGGTGAAAGGACGAGTCCGCCACCAAAGCGATCCTTTTCAGCCACACCATTGTCAACGGTTCCGTGTTGGTGAACCCCCAGAACTTTTCCTTGGCTATCGACAATCCCGCCACCAGACAAACCAGATACAGAAGTGGTTTTGTAGGTGATACCAGTCGTTCCCTTATCATCATAGGACTCAACAGATCGGATGGTCCCATCTGCCTTGTAAAGCTGACCAGCTAGGATAGGTTGTTTCAGTTCTTTTGAGCTCGAGTCAGTTGGGTAGCCAATCGTACTGATGGCTTCTCCCGGCTGATGCGTCTTGTGCTCCGCTAAAGGCGCAAAGGTTGCTGCTTTGTTTGGACTAGCAATCGGAAGAGGAATAGGAGCTTCTACAAGAGCAAGGTCATTCTTATAGCCTTTTCCAAACTCTTTCTTGTTCCAGAAATGGATGTCTTTTTCTCTGAATAAAACCGTAGTTCCAGAAGATGGCAGTGAGTTTTTCTTTTCGCTGTTTGAACCAACGTTATAGTAGAACTGGGCAGATTTTCCACCACGAATGTGACCCTCGCCAGTTTCTTTATTGGCCTCTAAGAAGTTATGAGCAACGGTAAGGATCAGGTTAGGTGCTACGAAGATACCTGAGCCTGAAACGAGGTAGCGTTGCTCCCCTGCATTGTAAGTGCTGTAAACCATAGTAGCAGCAGTAGCAGGTTGTCCCTCGTAGTTGATGTGTTTGAGGTCTTGTCCACCGTTAATGATGGCACGGTTTCCGTTCTCAGATTCTTTTGGAGCTTCTTCCTTGTCCTTTAGAATGCTCTTAGTTTCTACTGTTGGACTAGCTTTTTGGTCAACGATAGTAGTCGTATCGAGTTCTTTGACAGGTGTGTCTGGATAGGCACGGTCCTGAATGTCTTCAGGGAGCAAGTCAGCACTGTTAGTATCTGCAACAGGTGTTTCTTGTTTTTCAGCTTCTACACGGTCTTCTTCTTTGACTGGTTCAGCCTTGGTCTCTTCTATATCTGCGACTTGTTTCATTTGCTGATCTAAATTGGATGTCGTGGCAGGAGACGTTTCGTCTGCACGCACGATTCCAGAAGCAAAAAATGCCAGTCCCACGATAACAGATGCCACACCTACAGTCAACTTCCGAATGCTAAATGTTTGCCCTTTTTCAAAAAGGTATCGATTCATAATATACTCCTAGTTTTTAGAAAGGCAGTCAGCTACTGCCAAGCCCAAGTCTGACTTGGTTACAACTTGATTTAATGAAAAACTCTCTGATAATTTGTAAGCCACCTTACCTCCTGTTTATAAAGCGCTTTCATTTTAAGATAAAAAAATTTAAAAGGTCATTTCTCCCTTAAAATGACTGAAAACTTTTAATATAACAAATATACTAAATTAATAAAAGAATTGCAATAGCAAAAAGCAAAAAAATAAATATAAATTAAAGAAAATCAGTTACTTTTTAAAGAAAAAACGCATTCTTTCAGGGCTCAAACTAAATGAAAGGATACGTTTTAAAAAGAAATTAGAGTATTTTTTGGAGAGACTCTTGGATGGTTTGGGGGTCTGTTTTGGAAGAGAAGCGCTCAAGGACTTGCCCATCTCGACCAATGAGAAACTTAGCAAAATTCCATTCGATTCGTTTTCCTAGTGGGCCAGATTTCTGGTCTTTTAGCCAAACATAAAGAGGATCAGCCTCCTTGCCGTTGACCTTAATCTTGGCAAAGCGAGGGAAAGTTGTCTGATAGTGTAGGCTACAGAAACTATTGATTTCCTCTGCGCTGCCAGGTGCTTGTCCCATGAACTGATTGCAAGGGAAATCTAAGATTTCAAAGCCCTGATCTTGATAGCGTTCATAGAGTTCTTGAAGTCCCTGGTACTGGGGCGTTAAACCACATCCAGTAGCAGTGTTGACAATCAAGAGAACCTTGCCACGATAGCTCTTCAGGGGAGTTGCTTGGTCGTTTTGGTTTAAAACGGAAAAATCATATACACTGGTCATGAGGGCCTCTTTTCTTTTTCTACATTGTAACAGTTTTTACTCTTTTCGTCGAGTTGGATGAGAGAAGTTGTTGAAAAAATACACAATGGTACATAAATCAGGACAAAATGATGCTCCTTTTATGAAACATGGTATAATAGGCCTATATAGCTAAATGGAGTGTACCTATCACTGGGGAATCAGAAAAAGGATAAAACAGCCATGTCAACAGTAAAAAGTGATCTAAATATTGCGCAAACATATGCGACTCAGCTTAAAAATGCTTGTCAATCGTTAACAGCGATCGCTGCGGCTAGTCAGGATGACTTAACGACCCTTCAAGGGAATAACAAGGCCCATCAATGTCTGACAAAGGATCAAAATCTAGCTAGTCAGATAACAGCCGCTGTCACCCTAACTTCCGAACGACTTCACTCTGTAGCGAGCGATTTTGAGGCGCTAGATGAAGCGGGTGCCAATGGTTTTAGGAGTCATACATGAGCAAGTTAGATGAGTTGAAGAACAGAGAGCGAGAACTCTTGTACCAGTTAGAAGACAATGGGAAAGAGAACTACCGCACTAAAGCACTGATAGAAATCTTTGAAGGATATGATAGAGCTAGCCACCGTTATCAAAGTGATTTGTGGGAGGCAGCCTATCAGAGCCGATACGCAGGACAGTTGGAAGAAACGCTCCTGCAAAGAAATCAACTCAAAAACCAAATCTTTGAGGATCTCACCTATCACATGGATGATTTGAAGAAAGAAAAGTTCCGATTAGAGGGAGACTTGGATGCGGTTTACTATGAAAGACGCAAGGAACAAGAAAGAGAGGAGGAGAAACGACATGGGCATTGATATGTATTTGGAACAATCACAACTACAAAGTTCGAGTGTAGCGACCATGTGCCAATCTCAGGTGGAGGCTTATCAAGACTTGCAATCAGCCATCCAAAAGTTTTCAGAGGATAAGGAGAGCCTAAAGGGTGACGCTTATGATTCGGCTAGAAGTTTTTTTGCAAGTGTCTTGCTACCCTTGAGCAAAGGGGGACAGCTCTATGCAGAAACCTTCTCTCAAGCCATCAAGAAACTACCAGAAGACTATCAAACGATGGTCGACAGCAAGAGTTGGCGTGAGGATGATCTACTTGATAAGATCCGCCAGGAAGAGCAGATGATTGCCTATCTAGATGAAGTCAACCAATCCCTTTCTACCTCGACCATGGATAGTGAAGAAAAGGGGAGATTGAGACGTAGTAATGTGGAACTCATGCGAGGACACCATGCGAATAAACGCGTCTATGAAACGATTTTGAAAGACCTGCGCGCCTATGATAGCTACTCAGGAGGCCTGTTCGATGATCTAGCTAGTATCGACGTGCAGTTGAGTCGCGGACTTGCTCAGATTGAAACGAGTTGGGATGCAAAGACAGGCGTCTTTAAAGTCCCATCTGACCTGACTTGGGCCAACTACCTGACTGCCTATGCTGATACAAAGGACATGAAGCTCAGCCGTCAAGAGAAAGCCTTTGTCCAAACCATGATGGCAGAATACGGCTTTGATGCAGAGACAGCCCAGCAGCTCTTGACCATCAAGCAAGGGATAGATAAGAAATTCCCAACCTCAAGTCAAGAGTTCCGTGACTATATCTTTTTGCGAGTCGTCGGTGCCGCCTACTATAATGACTTTAGGTGGAAGGAAACAGCGGGTCATTTGAAAACTTATTTTTATAATGTGACTGTTGGCAGCTCGATTACAGGAAAATCAAGAACAGTAGAAAAACCGCTTCTTGAAATTTTTAAAGAACTTTGAATTGAAGATGTAAAAGATGCAAAAAAATTGATTTATAATCTTAGACTGCAACATGAGATGGCTGGTGGGGAATATAGAAATACAGAGAGTTTAAAAGAAAATGATCCTAAACTATATCAGAATTATAAAGATAAGTACGAAAAAGTTTATGGTACTTCTGGTAACTTTGACCAATTTTGGGACAGCAAACTAAAGTCATACTCTAACAATGGAGCAGGTCACGCAGACTTTACCCACCAGTCCATTACTATGGCCACTCATCTTAATCCTAATCAAGTTCAGTTAGCCGATGTCTATGGCGGTAGAGAGAATGTCAAAGATCTTTCAGGCTGGGAGGGAGACACGACTAAAAATGCTACGGATATGAAACCAAGCATTGGCGAGGATGATTACAAGGCAGATTTGGACTCGGTCAATCTTATCGGCCGTATGCAGAAGGGACAATCCTATGACCAAGCCATATCTTCTTACTATGCTGACCTTCAAAAAGATTCCTCTCAGAGAGAAAGAGAATTTTTGAAAAATAAGGACTGGAAAGAGGTTAGAAGTACTATTTACTCCAGTATTCCCCCATTAGAGGTTATGGAAAAAGGGGAAGACGCTATTAAAGCATATATTGAAAGTAACTATCCAGGTGTATCCAAGTTTTTAAATCGCTTGGAAGCCGTGGCGGAGTAGGAGGAAATCTATGAAGAAAATACTAGGTGTTTTAACAATAGTAGTATTACTTGTATCAGTTTATTTTTACTTTTTTCCCAAACAACCTAAAAACATTTTTGATGAGATATACCAAGAAACTGAGAAAACATATCGGTCAAATAATGTTTTAAGGCATATAGATGGGTTTAAAATCAGACCGGATTGGCCAAGTGATGACCCTAATATTTCGTATACTCCGTTCGGATTATACAACAAAGAGAAAACACCATCAGATTATTCTGAGATAGAAATTGGGTTTAATTTTGAATATACATCTCAATTAAGCTCCGTTACATTTGAGAGGCAAGTAGGACCAAACACGAGAGTTAGGATATGGAATAAATATACTTATCAAGACCGTACTTTAAAAAAAATTGTCAAAATAGGTTTGAAGAAAGCAGATACGGAAACTTATATCGAAGACGAAGCTCAGGTGAAATCCTACCTAGAGCAGTATGGTGTCACTGCCAAGGATTTGGATTCTTACTACGACGAAATCGTCAATCAGAAAGTTTTGAAGGACTGGTGTACCATTTATGACAGTAAGTACTCGCCAAGCAACTATGGCGATGTCAAGATTGAAACCCAGTGGGAGAATTGGTGACAATATGAAGAAAGCACTCGGTTTAGTAGCCTTATTCGTGATAATCGTATCATCTTGTTTTTACTTTTTTTCTAAACAACCTAAAAATATTTTTGATGAAATCTACCAGGAGACAGAGAAGACATATCGTACAAATAATATTTTAAGAAACATAGATGGGTTTAAAATTAGTCCAGGTTGGCCTAATGATGGAGAATATTTTGCATACACCCCTTCAGGGAAGTATCAAACTCATCCTGAAGGTTATAAAGACATAAGTATTGGATTTAATTTTGGTTCAGGTATTAAAGGAATGACGATTCTTTTTGAAAGAAAGACTAATTCGAATATTACCCTATGGTATTCAGCACACTATAATATAAAAAAGAAAATCCTCAAAAAAGAGCTTGCGATTTTTGAAGAGCCAAGGCAACCAGGTCAATTTATTGATGATGAAGAAAAAGTAAGAGAATATTTAAGAAAAAATAATATTTCCAAAGAAGAATTAGAGAAAGACTTTGACGAAATCGTCAACCAGAAAGTCTTGAAAGACTGGTGTTCTATTTATGACAGCAAGTACTCGCCAAGCAATTATGGCGATGTCAAGATTGAAACCCAGTGGGAGAATTGGTGACGAAGGTCAGTAGATGTTTTGGAAAATATTCTATGAATTGAAGTGGAAATCCCACCTAGAACGAACTAGGTGGGATTCTTTGCCTATAAAATGAGAAATTAGCGAATCTTGCTCTATTTTTTAACGTGTTCCGATAAAAAGGTGTAGGTCATTGTTCCAAAGATGGCACCAATTCCCAAACCTAAGACTAGTAAAGGGAGCGTTTTATCGAACTGGGAGAGATTGTCCCAAAAGGTATTGAGGGGGAGATGCTGAACAAAGAGTTTGTGAAAGGCTGATAAGACAAACAAGCCAATTGGAATACTGATGAATACACCCCAACTACGAACTTTGATTTGGCTTTTGCTGTAGCTTTTGTGATGGATTTCGGACGGGTCATCCTTGTCTAAATGTAAGTTGCGAACTGCTAGTCTCGCCCTAGATGAGAGAACGAAGATAAGTCCAAAATAGAGGTAGGGCATGGCATCTCGAATCAACTCTATGAAGCGTCCAAATAGGAGATAGAACAAGAAGAGTAGGAGGGAGGAGTAAACGATTTGGATCAAGGCTCGAGCACAAGCCCTGTAGATCATCTCTTGGCGGCATTCATCAAAGGGGCCTTGTATGTGAAAGAATAATTTGAGTAAGCGAGTGGTGAAATCTTCTTTTTTCATGGGAGTAATCTCCTAAATCAACTGTTTTTGATCTACTTCTTTAACTACTTGATAAAAGTTATAGAAGTAGGCCAAACTTGAAATAATGGTTATGACTAGGAATATTGGAAATTTCCATTGGACAGGATTGATTAAAAGCTGTGGAAAGGATATGAGGAGAAAGAAGAGGGCTGCGTTAAGGATAGGTACCCGTTTTGATTGCATTTTCTCAAGACCTTTATTGAGCGCAGGAAGAAAGAGGAGTAAGAGTATTAAAACTGTATGAGAAATAGCTCCTGAAACAAGGGCGAAGGAAAGGAAAATACTGATAAAAACATGACTGATCAGTAGTCTAGCTAGTGATTTCATAAGGCACCCCCTAGTCGTCTTCTTGGTCTTTCTTGGCTTTTTGAATGCGAAGAGAGACGATAATTTGTATGGTCAATCCGAAGAAGAAGGTAGCTAGGATAGTTGATACAAAATGCCCTGTATTTAAAAGAGAAGCAAGATAATCCTTGCTATCATCGGTTAGGACATTCAGAAGCGGTATTCCAAAGAACATGCCCATGCCGTAGATCAGACCGGCTTTTAGACCCGGAAAATGTAGCTTTTTACTTTCTTTTTGACTCAGCATTTCGGGATCAATAGCTGTGATGCCCGTTTTCTTGGTTTGAGAGACTACATAGAGGGCAGCCATCATCGAAATGCTAAACACCACGAGAGGATAGCCGATAGCAACAATTTGCGGGTATTTATAGGCAAGAACGAGCGGGATAAGATTGCCAAATGTCATCAGATAAAAGAGGACAATAAAGACCTGATTCCCGATACGATCGGCCTCGCGCCGTTTGTGTTCGTCAAGGGGACCAGAAATACCGTATATGCGTTTGATGAGTTTTTCAGTGAGAGTTTCTTTTTTCATTTGTTTGCTCCTTTTTTAAAAATCGTCTTCCCAAAAGAGGCTATTGAGGTCAGTTTGGAGGCTGCGGGCGAGGTTGAGACAGAGTTCCAGGGTTGGATTGTACTTGTCGTTTTCAATCATGTTGATGGTCTGTCTCGAGACACCGATATCTTTGGCGAGCTCGAGCTGGGAAATTCCCAGTTCCTTGCGGAATTCTTTCACACGATTCATAGGGTCTCCTTTCTGATATGTCGTATATATTTGACTATATTATATTCTTTCGGGGATGAGATGTCAAGTATATATGACATATTTTTGAGAATTTTTTTCGAAGAAACTTAGCCTTGTCTGACAAGTGCAAGCTGGTCAGATTTGTGGTAAAATAGATAGGATATGACAAAAGAATTTCATCATGTAACGGTCTTGCTTCATGAAACGATTGATATGCTTGACGTAAAACCTGACGGTATCTACGTTGATGCGACTTTGGGTGGAGCAGGCCATAGCGAATATTTATTAAGTAAATTGAGCGAAAAAGGGCATCTCTATGCTTTTGACCAGGACCAGAATGCCATTGACAATGCGCACAAACGGTTGGCACCCTATATCGAAAAGGGGATGGTAACCTTTATCAAGGATAACTTCCGTCATTTGCAGACACGTTTGCAGGAGGCTGGTGTCCAGGAAATTGATGGAATTTGTTATGACTTGGGAGTGTCCAGTCCTCAGCTGGATCAGCGTGAGCGTGGCTTTTCTTATAAAAAGGATGCGCCACTGGATATGCGGATGAATCAGGAAGCTAGTCTGACGGCCTATGAAGTTGTCAATCATTATGACTATCATGACTTGGTTCGGATCTTTTTCAAATATGGCGAGGATAAGTTTTCTAAACAGATTGCCCGCAAGATTGAGCAGGCGCGTGAGGTGAAACCAATCGAGACGACGACGGAGTTGGCAGAGATTATCAAGTCGGCCAAGCCTGCCAAGGAGCTCAAGAAAAAGGGACACCCTGCCAAGCAGATTTTTCAGGCTATCCGAATCGAAGTCAATGATGAGCTGGGCGCTGCAGATGAATCTATCCAGCAGGCCATGGACATGCTGGCTCTGGATGGTAGAATCTTGGTCATTACCTTCCATTCGCTGGAAGACCGCTTGACCAAGCAATTATTCAAGGAAGCTTCAACAGTGGAAGTTCCCAAAGGCTTGCCCTTCATTCCAGATGACCTTAAGCCCAAGATGGAATTGGTATCCCGTAAGCCAATCTTGCCAAGTGCTGAAGAGCTAGAAGCCAACAATCGTTCGCATTCAGCCAAGTTGCGCGTGGCTAGAAAAATTCACAAGTAAGAGGAAAAACATGGCAGAAAGAATCGAAAAAACAAGCCAGTTATTGCAAACGAAGTTTAAAGGTTTTTCACGTGTGGAAAAGGCCTTCTATGTTTCGATTGCTGCAACAATGATTATTCTGGCAGTCAGCGTTGTGTTTATGCAGACCAAGCTACTACAAGTTCAGAATGAATTGACCAAGGTCAATGCTCAAATCGAAGAAAAGAAAACCGAGCTAGACGATGCCAAGCAAGAGGTCAATGAATTGATTCGTTCAGAACGTTTGAAAGAGATTGCAAACTCCAAGGATTTGCAGCTGAATAACGAAAATATCCGAGCAGCGGAGTAAGAAATGAAACAGTGGAAAGAAAAAATCATCCGTTATGCCGTTCGTAACCGTAAATCTCCAGAAGAAAATCGTCGAAGAGTAGGGAAAAGCCTGAGTTTATTGGCTGTCATACTCTTCGCTGTCTTTTTGGTGAACTTTGCGGTCATTATCGGAACGGGTAAAAAATTTGGTAAGGATTTGGTTCAAGAGGCCAAAAAGGTTCACCAAACAACCAAGACGATTCCAGCCAAGCGGGGGACCATCTACGATCGTAATGGAACGCCTATTGCTGAGGATGCGACTTCTTATAATATCTATGCTGTTATTGACAAGACCTACAAGTCAGCAACAGGCAAAATTCTCTATGTAGAAGATTCTCAATTTAATAAGGTAGCTGAAATTTTCCATAAATACCTCGATATGGAGGAGTCTTATGTCAAGGAACAACTTTCTCAGCCAGATCTAAAACAGGTGTCTTTTGGTACCAAGGGAAATGGGATCACCTATGCCAATATGATGGCTATTAAAAATGACCTTAAAACAGCTGGCGTTGAGGGAGTTGACTTTACAACTAGCCCTAACCGTAGTTATCCCAATGGACAGTTTGCTTCTTCCTTTATCGGTTTAGCGCAACTCCATGAAAATGAGGATGGGACCAAACGTTTGATTGGGACATCTGGATTGGAGAGTTCTTTAAATAACATTCTGGCGGGTACAGATGGGATCATCACCTATGAGAAAGATCGTCTGGGAAATATTGTTCCGGGTACAGATCAAGCTTCTCAACAAACAGTAGATGGAAAGGATGTGTACACAACCCTTTCTAGTCCCTTGCAATCCTTTATGGAAACCCAGATGGATGCCTTCCAGGAAAAAGTAAAAGGCAAGTATATGACGGCTACCTTGGTTAGCGCTAAAACAGGGGAAATCCTGGCTACGACCCAACGGCCGACCTTTAATGCAGATACCAAGGATGGCATCACAAAAGACTTTGTCTGGCGTGATATCCTCTATCAAAGTAACTACGAACCAGGATCAGCCATGAAGGTCATGACGTTAGCTTCTTCTATTGACAACAATACCTTCCCAGGTGGAGAATACTTCAATAGCAGTGAATTAAAAATAGCGGATGCGACGATTCGAGATTGGGATGTTAATGATGGTTTGACTACTGGTGGGATGATGACTTTCTCACAAGGTTTCGCTCACTCCAGTAATGTTGGAATGAGTCTACTTGAACAAAAAATGGGAGATGCGACTTGGCTCGATTATCTCAATCGCTTTAAGTTTGGGGTGCCGACGCGTTTTGGTCTGACTGATGAGTATTCAGGTCAATTGCCTGCAGATAATATTGTTAATATTGCCATGAGTGCATTTGGTCAGGGGATTTCTGTAACGCAGACCCAGATGCTACGTGCTTTTACAGCTATTGCCAACGATGGGGTTATGTTGGAACCAAAATTTATCAGTGCCCTCTATGATCCAAATGACCAGTCTGTTCGTAAGTCTCAAAAGGAAATTGTCGGAAATCCTGTGTCAAAAACAGCAGCGTCCTCTACTCGGGAGCACATGGTCATGGTCGGAACAGATCCTGTCTACGGTACCATGTACAACCACAGTACAGGAAAACCAAATGTCAATGTTCCAGGTCAGAATGTCGCTCTGAAATCAGGGACTGCTCAGATTGCCGATGAGAAGAATGGGGGCTACCTGACAGGTGAAACCAACTATATCTTCTCTGTTGTGTCGATGCATCCTGCAGAGAATCCTGACTTTATCCTCTATGTGACGGTGCAACAGCCAGAGCATTATTCAGGCGTTCAGCTTGGGGAGTTTGCCAATCCAATCCTTGAGCGAGCTTCTGCTATGAAAGAATCCCTCAATCTTCAGTCAACTGCCAAGAACTTGGATCAGGTCAGCAAGACGACAAGCTATGCTATGCCGGCTACCAAAGACTTTACTCCGGGTGACCTAGCAGAAGAATTGCGCCGAAACCTGGTCCAACCAATTGTTATCGGAACAGGAACCAAGATCAAGGAACTCTCGGTTTCTGAAGGAGATAATTTGGAAGCCAATCAGCAGATCTTGATCCTGTCAGATAAGGTCGAAGAAATGCCTGATATGTATGGCTGGACAGATGAAAATGTGCAAACATTTGCCAAATGGCTGAATATAGAAGTCGAGTGGGAAGGTAGTGGCAAAACGGTTAAGAAGCAGAGTGTCCGTGCCAACACAGCCCTCAAAGACATTAAAAAAATGAAAATAACTTTAGGAGATTAAGATGATTAGTTCCATTAGTGCTGGAGTTCTAGCCTTTCTATTGACCTTGATAGGTATTCCAGCCTTTATCCGATTTTATCGAAAAGCACAGATTACGGGTCAGCAGATGCACGAGGATGTCAAGCAACACCAAGCTAAAGCTGGGACTCCAACCATGGGAGGACTTGTCTTCCTTATTGTTGCAGTTGTTGTGAGCTTCCTTGTCGCTCTCTTTACCCAACAATTGACCAACAATGTAGGCATGATTTTGTTTATCTTGGTTTTGTATGGTTTGGTAGGTTTTTTGGATGATTTCCTCAAGGTCTTTCGTAAGATCAACGAGGGCTTGAATCCCAAGCAAAAGCTTGCTCTACAGTTGCTTGGAGGAGTGATTTTCTACCTCTTTTATGAGCGTGGTGGCGACATGCTTTCAGTTTTTGGCTACCAAGTACATCTGGGTATTTTCTATATCTTCTTTGCCCTTTTCTGGCTAGTTGGCTTTTCAAATGCGGTGAATCTGACGGACGGGATAGACGGCTTAGCAAGTATTTCAGTGGTGATTAGCTTGTCGGCCTATGGTGTGATTGCTTATATGCAAAATCAACTGGATATTCTTCTTGTGATTCTTACCATGATTGGTGGTTTACTAGGCTTCTTCGTCTTTAACCACAAGCCTGCCAAGGTCTTCATGGGAGATGTGGGAAGTTTAGCTCTAGGTGGGATGCTGGCAGCGATTTCTATGGCTCTCCACCAAGAATGGACCCTTTTGTTGATTGGGATTATCTATGTCTTTGAGACAAGCTCTGTTATGATGCAGGTCACCTACTTCAAACTTAGTGGTGGGAAGCGTATTTTCCGTATGACGCCTGTCCACCACCATTTTGAACTTGGAGGATTCTCAGGCAAGGGCAATCCTTGGAGTGAGTGGAAGGTTGACTTCTTCTTTTGGGGAGTTGGGCTTCTAGCAAGTCTCTTGACCCTAGCCTTTTTATACCTGCTGTAAACATAACTTTTGATTACAAAATAAAACAGGATGAAGGTGATCTTCATCCTGTTTTTGTGTGTTTAAAGGTTAGTTGGAGTCATCCTTTCTCCCTTTTAACATAAAAGTGGCTGTAAGGGCTAGGCTGAGTCCTGCTAAGAAGAGGAGTGGGTTGGACGCTTCTCCTGTTGCTGGAAGTTCTTCTTTAGGAGAATGATTTCCAGCTTTAGCAAGGCTCGGACTAGCTGGAAGTTGTTCAGCCTCGTGTGCCAAGGTTTCTGTATCTGAAGCACTTGGTTTTTCCTCTGTGTTAGAGCTTGTTCCAGTAGCTTGATAGACGACAGCATAGGTACTGAAATGATTAGTGATGAATTCTGCCTTTCCGTCTCGAACGTCGAAATCAAGGGCTTGCAACTCCTTGGTCGGAGTAATATAGTAGACCTTTTCTACGTTAGCTGAAATAGGCAAGCGAACCAAGACAGAGCCTTTTGGCTGCAAGCTATGATCGGTTGGATTTTTAAGCTGTAGGCCGTAAGCATCATAGGTCTTGCCAAAGAGTTCCTGAGCTAGGACACGTCGGCTAGAGATGTGAGAAATTCCTTCTAAGTCACTGACTCCACCAATAATTTCCACTCCAGTTTCCTTGTCTTTTAAGACTCGAACTGAATAATCAGGAAGGCTAAGGGTTGGAGCAACCTGATCCCCACTAGTTCCGATAGGGTCAGTGTACTCAGGTTTTTCAATAGTAGGCGCATCTTCTTGCCCTGCGGTTCCGATAGGCTCAGTGTATTCCGGAATTGTCACTGTAGGCGGTTCCTCTTGACCTGCAGTCCCGATAGGGTTGGTGTATTCCGGAATTTCAACTGTTGGAGCTTCTTCTTCTCCTGCAGTCCCGATAGGGTTGGTGTATTCCGGCTTATCCACAGTAGGAGGCTCTTCTTGCCCCGCCGTTCCGATAGGTTCGGTGTATTCAGGCTTTTCTACAGTGGGTGGCACTTCTTGCCCTGCAGTCCCGATAGGTTTAGTGTATTCAGGAATTTCAACAGTAGGAGCTGGTTCCTCTCCCTTGCTTGTAGTTGGTTGCTTCTCATCAACTTGCTTTTCATCCTTTTTAGTAAAGACGGCTACGATAGGGCTGCTTGTGGTAGTACCTTGAATGGTATAAGCTTCAATGGCATTTCCAGCTTTGCGATCGGTTTCGTCAGGGATTGGGATTTGAACTTGATTGTCTTGGATTGATAGGATAGTCTGATCTCCACTGGTAACCAGATGCGTTTCATCCACCTTACGCAAGACTAGAGGATCTTTGACACCTGGGAAGGTCACTGCGATGGCTTCCCAATCTCCAGCTGGTAGGCTTAAGGAAATTTCTTTGTCATTTTCCTTAAGAGGCGCGATGCTCGGGCTATCTAAACCAACAGCTGGAGCTTTGATGATATCAAAGGAGTCTAGAGAGATTTTCTTGCGACCTTCTGGCGAATCTGGGTCAACTTGTAGTGTCAGGGTGTGCGGACCGTCAGTAAGGTTTGTAAATTCGCCAATAAAAGCTCTCTTTTCAGTTGCACCTGAAGTGTAGAAGTCTAGACTTGGCATTTCTTTGCCATCTAGTGTAACACGTGCTCGTCCAAGGGCAAGGCTCTTCAAACCATAGATACGAATACCTGTCCCTGTAAAGGAAATAGTTGCCTGAGCTTCTGAAGCTGCACTAGAGTCGCTGTTGTTGATGTCAGCGTATTTTTCTGTACCTCCGTAGAGTTCAGGGTCAGACCAGTCCTTAAACTGGGAACCATATTGGATGCGCGAATCACGATCATCCATTTTTTCAATCGTGTTGCCTGCTCCTGCTAGGATCTTGAAGTAGTCTAATGAAATTTTTGAGCGCTCACTACCACGGTGTTTGTGCTCACGTTTAACGCTAAGAGTCAATGTGTGAGGTCCGTCAGACAATCCTGCGAAGCGACCGATGAGACTACCTTTTTCAGTTGCTCCAGCAGTATGGAAGTCAAGCTCCCCGACCTCTTTGCCATCAATTTTAGCAGTGGCAAGACCTAATTCAGACGATTTCAGTCCATAGATTTCGATACCAACACCAGTGAAAGGAATGGTGGCAGTGAGGTCTTCGTCTGTGTAGTCTCCCTTTGAAAGGTCAGCAAATTTCTCTGTTCCTCCAAATAATTCTGAGTCTGCCCAGTTTCCAAAGGCGGCTCCGTACTGGATACGGCTATCTCGGTCGTCCATCAACTCGCTATAGGTTTCGACAGTAGCCTGTTCAGACACTTGTGTGGAAAGCTCGCCCAGCATAGCCTTTACAGTATAAGTATAGGCATGTTGAGGATTGAGTGATCGGTCGATAAAGTTAGTTTGATTGGTTACAAATTCTCTGGTCGCAGAAGTTTGGCCAGTTTCGTCTTTCACTTGTCTTTGGATGACATAGTGGGTAGCGCCTTCTACTTGGTTAAAGGTAAGTTCGGCAGTGACTCCATTTTGTCGAACTGCTGTCAGACTGGTTACATGACCAGGGAAGTGTTCAAAGGTAATGACGTCACCTTTTTGTGTTGCCAGTTGGATGCGATTATCTTTAAGCACAGTTGCCGTGACTGCTTTGCCATTGACCTTGATTTGGCTAGCTTCGATATTTGGATAGTCTACAACCAGGTCTCCACCGACATTTGAAAGGAAGGACAAGCTTTGCAAGTTCTTATCTTTCCACTTCATGCTGACTTCAAAGTTTCCTCGAGCAACCAAGCCAGAAACCTGACCGTCTTTCCAAGCATCTGGAAGGGCTGGTAATGGTGCAATATAGCCTGTATGAGATTGGAGAAGCATTTCTGCCATCCCACTGGTCGCTCCAAAGTTGCCATCAATTTGGAAAGGCGCGTGCGTATCCCAAAGATTTTCTAGGGTTGAATACTTGAGCTGTTCGGCGAGCAAGCGATGGGCACGGTTACCGTCCAGCAGACGAGCCCAGAGATTGATTTTATTGGCCTTAGACCAACCAGTACCACCATCTCCACGGTGGTTGAGGGTAGCACGCGCAGCCTCTAAGTATTCAGCCTGGTCCTTGCTAAAGAGCGTACCTGGGAAGAGACCAACTAGATGGGAAACGTGGCGGTGGTGATTTTCAATCCCTTCATTGGTGAATTGAGGGCTGTCCTCCTCGTACCATTCCTTGATACGTCCCTCTTTGTTGATGTGCAGCGGTTTGAGTTTGTCAAATTTAGCCTTTACCTCTGTGACTAAGTCTTTGTCGACATTCAGATGGTTGGCGACTTCCATGTAGTCGTGGAATAGCTGCCAGACTAGCGATTGGTCAAAGGTATTTCCGATGGTGATGGTCCCGTGTTCTGGTGAGTAGGATGGAGAAGACACCCAACGGTCACTGGCCTTGTCATAGTGCAAGAAGGAATTCCAGAACTTAGCTGTTTCCTTGAGCATTGGGTAAATCTTTTCTTTGAGATAGGTCTCATCCTTGGTGAATTTATAATAGTCATAGACATTCTGCATCATCCAAGCGTTGGCTGCTGGAGACCAACCCCAATAGTAATTCCAGCCTGGAGTAGTCCAGCCAAATGGTGTTGCTTGGGTGTGAACCAGCCAGCCATTTTCTTGTCCATCTTTGGATGCGATACCAGCGTATTCCTTAGCAGCGATACGGCCATAGTAACGCATATCGTCAATGTAATTGATCATTGGCTTGGCTGTTTCAGCAAGGTTGCTCATGTAGGCGGGCCAATAGTTCATTTGCAAATTGACATTGAGGTGGTAGTCAGCGTTCCAAGGTGGATTGTCTACAGCATTCCAGACTCCTTGTAGGTTGGCAGGCAGAGCATCTGTCCGATCACGAGACGAACTAATCAGTAGATATCGGCCATATTGGAAGAAAAGTTCTTCCAGTTTTTGACCTTTGCTAGGGTTATAGCTTTGAAGGGCCTCTTTTGTCGTTTGAGCAGTCTTGTTTCCGCCTAGATTTAGTTTAACGCGGTTAAAGAGTCTTTGATAGTCCTTGATATGGGCCTTTTTAAGTGTTTCGTAGTCTTTGGCCTTAGCTGCTTCGACAATCCCTTTAACTGTTTTTTCGAGGTCAATGTCTTTTCGATAGTTGGTTTTTGGATTCTGAGCAAAGTTAGTCTTGGCACTGAGATAGAGGGTTGCATAACTTGCGCCTGTAACGGTCAGAGTTTCGTCCTGAACAGTCACCTTTCCGTCCGTTTTAATTCCTAGATAGGATGCAAATTTGAGGCCGTTATCTTTGACAGTTCCTTTTAGAAGGATTCCGTTTGCATCTGTAGTGACATGACCGTTCTTATAGTTGGAATATTCCCAAGAGTAGTTGCCATTAGCAAGCAAGTCTTCTGTCAAACTGTTCCAAAGGGTAAAGTCAAGTGTCTTGTTTCCTTTTTTGGTCAAGTGAGTCACAGTGACATCATCAGGATAGCTGGAGAAGGTTTCGCGTTTGAAGGTCGTCCCATCTTGGGTGTAAGAAGTGGTCGTAGTGGCTTCGGTGATGTCTAGATTACGGTGATAATCAGTTACAGTATCTAGTCCTTTCTTCTGGTTATTAAAGACCATGAAGATATCACCAAAGGCTAGGTAACGTCCATACTGGGCGTTGTTTGGTCCAACTAGATTTTGTTCAGCTAGCTGTTTTGCTTTTTGGCGATCACCAGCTTCGAGGGCTTTACGTATCTCTGCTAAGACCTTGTAGCGCTCCTTGTAGTTTCCTCCGTTATAGTCGGTGCTATCGGGTTGTGGTCCTCCAGACCAGAGGGTCTTTTCGTTGTACTGGATTCTCTCTTCCCCAATGAGTCCGAAAACCTTGGCTCCCATCTCTCCATTTCCGACAGGGAGGGCTTGTTTTTCCCATCCATCATAGGAGGGAGCTGTTGGCTGATCGTAGTTGAGTTGATAGTTTTCTTGCTTTGTCACCGGCTGATCTGTTTTTTCAGGTTCCTTATTTTCTTTAGCTTCTACAATGGCTTCTTCACTAGATTGACTATTTGTTGTCTGAGTCTCCACAGCTGGCTTGCTTTCGGAAACTACTGGACTCTCGGCTTGAGACGGATTTGTAGTTTCAGTAGCTTCAGCAGCTTTGGATTCACTATCAGGCTTAGTGATAGCTTCGACAGAGGTTGGTTCAGTTTGCCTAACCTCAACACTGTCTGCGGCTACAGTGTGGTTGACTAGAAAAACAGCCCCCAGCAAAACAGAAGCAGTCCCAACCGTCAGCTTGCGGATGCTATAGCGACAGGATTTCTCCCAAAAGTGTTTTTTCATAAAACCCTCCTTTGTGTATTAGAAACCGCTTACATTTTATAAAGCAGTTTCGTTTAATTTGTTTCTATTTATCTCCTCACCTCCCATTCTAATGGTCGCTTAGCATTTGTCAAGAGGTTTTTGGTGAAAAACATATTTGAGATTGCTTTTTCTTAAAAAAGTAGAAGAAAGAGAGGAAAGGGTGGAATTATTCGTAATTTCATAGTTCAATCTGATTGTAAGACTAGCTTAGAATTGGCTTAACCCTCTCTTGAAAGCGTAAAACAAACTAGTCAGGAAAGTCACTTTATGGTATAATATAGAAGACTCAAAAAGAAACAGGAGAAATAGAATGGATTTACTTTTAGCAATTGTCTTGATTGTGCTAGCTTTTCTAGGAGGAGCTCTTGGAGGGATGTACTTGGTTCGTAAGCAAATCGAAAAAGAATTTGCGGACAACCCACGTTTGAATGCTGAGGCAGTTCGTGCTCTTTTGAGCGCAAATGGTCAAAAACCAAGCGAAGCCAAGGTACAACAAGTTTACCACCAAATCATCCGTCAACAAAAAGCAGCCCTTGCTAACAATAAAAAGAAATAAATAGGAAAAGTCTGGGATGAAAGTTCCAGACTTCTCACTATGTTCAATAGTTCTCAAGGATAAGACTTTTTCCTTGTATTCTATTGATATTTGATTATGATTAAGAGAGAGGCAGTTGACATTCTATCAAGCTGTCGGTCAAATCGTTCAGGACAAGAAATCATGATGAACTATCAATCAGAAAAAAGACTAGAAAGAAGACTGTATGGATAATCGACCAATTGGTTTTTTGGATTCAGGTGTTGGGGGCTTGACTGTTGTTCGTGAGCTCATGCGCCAGCTTCCCCATGAAGAAATCGTCTATATTGGAGATTCGGCGCGGGCGCCTTATGGACCCCGTCCTGCTGAGCAAATTCGTGAATATACTTGGCAGTTGGTCAACTTTCTCTTGACCAAGGATGTCAAGATGATTGTCATTGCTTGTAATACTGCGACTGCGGTCGTCTGGGAAGAAATCAAGGCGAAACTAGATATTCCCGTCCTAGGTGTGATTTTGCCAGGAGCTTCGGCAGCCATCAAGTCCAGTCAAGGTGGGAAAATTGGGGTGATTGGAACTCCCATGACGGTACAATCAGACATCTATCGTCAGAAAATTCATGATTTGGATCCAGACTTACAGGTGGAGAGTTTGGCCTGCCCCAAGTTTGCTCCCTTGGTGGAGTCTGGTGCCCTGTCGACCAGTGTAACCAAGAAAGTGGTTTATGAAACCCTGCGTCCCTTGGTTGGAAAGGTGGATAGTTTGATTTTGGGTTGTACCCATTACCCACTCCTTCGCCCTATCATCCAGAATGTCATGGGACCAGATGTAAAACTTATCGATAGTGGAGCAGAGTGTGTACGGGACATCTCTGTCTTGCTCAATTATTTTGAAATCAATCGTAGCCGGGATGCTAACCCGCTTCAGCACCGATTTTACACAACAGCTAGTAGCCAGAGTTTTGCTCAGATTGGAGCAGAATGGCTGGAAAAAGAGATTCATGTGGAGCATGTAACTTTATGACAAACAAAATTTATGAATACAAGGACGACCAGGACTGGTATGTCGGTGTCTGGGACGTCTATGGAGGCATCGACAGTCTCATCAAAGATCCGCTTGATCTTGATTTTATGGATTTGGCGCGGATTTTTCGTGATAAGGAAAATGGCTTTCCAATTACGATAACGGTGATGCGCTGGTCTTCTAACTTCCGTTTACTCTCTTTTATCGTTGAGATTTTAAATGCGGAAGCAGGACGTAACTTGGAAGTCATCCAACGTCAGGGAGCCCTACTCTTGGTAGAAAATGGGCAACTCCTGCATATAGAATTGCCTAAAGAGGGGGTCAATGTTCAAGACTTCTTTGAAACTAGCAAGGTTAGAGAAACCTTGTTGATTGCGACTCGTAACGAAGGCAAGACCAAGGAATTCCGAGCTATCTTTGACAAGCTGGGCTATGATGTGGAAAATCTCAATGATTACCCTGACCTACCTGAAGTAGCTGAAACAGGCATGACCTTCGAAGAAAATGCCCGGCTCAAGGCAGAAACCATTTCCCAATTAACAGGCAAGATGGTTTTAGCAGATGATTCTGGTCTCAAAGTCGATGTCCTCGGTGGCTTGCCAGGTGTCTGGTCAGCCCGTTTTGCAGGAGTGGGAGCGACTGATCGTGAAAACAATGCCAAGCTCTTGCACGAATTGGCCATGGTCTTTGATCTCAAGGACCGTTCGGCTCAGTTCCATACGACCCTAGTTGTAGCTAGTCCAAACAAGGAAAGCTTGGTTGTCGAAGCTGACTGGCCAGGTTATATCAACTTTGAACCCAAGGGCGAAAATGGCTTTGGCTATGATCCCCTTTTCCTTGTGGGAGAGACAGGCAAATCCTCAGCTGAATTAACCCTGGAAGAAAAAAATAGCCAATCCCACCGTGCCTTAGCCGTTAAGAAACTTTTGGAGGTATTTCCATCATGGCAAAGCAAACCATCATTGTAATGAGTGATTCCCATGGCGATAGCTTGATTGTGGAAGAAATTCGTGATCGCTATCTGGGGAAAGTCGATGCCATTTTTCACGATGGTGATTCTGAACTTCGTCCCGATTCTCCGCTCTGGGAGGGCATCTATGTCGT
This sequence comes from Streptococcus oralis, assembly GCF_003943825.1. Taxonomy (GTDB): domain Bacteria; phylum Bacillota; class Bacilli; order Lactobacillales; family Streptococcaceae; genus Streptococcus; species Streptococcus oralis_CD. Next base: position 36,577 of record NZ_RJNJ01000010.1, on the reverse strand, counting down.
CAAAGGCAACATGGACTTTTATGCGGGCTATCCAGAACGTTTGGTGACTCAACTTGGTCCGACCAAGATCATCCAGACTCACGGACACTTGTTTGATATCAATTTCAACTTTCAAAAGTTGGACTACTGGGCTCAGGAAGAAGAAGCGGACATCTGTCTCTATGGTCACTTACATGTGCCAAATGCTTGGATGGAAGGAAAGACTCTTTTTCTCAATCCAGGCTCCATCAGTCAACCACGAGGCACTATTAGAGAATGTCTCTATGCCCGTGTGGAGATTGATGACAGCTATTTTAAAGTAGACTTTTTGACACGTGATCATGAGGTTTATCCAGGCTTGTCCAAGGAGTTTGCTCGATGATTGCCAAGGAATTTGAAGCATTTTTACTGGAGCAGGAAGAGACTTTTCTTACCCCTGCTGAGAATCTAGCAGCTTTGATTGATACCCATAACGCTGACCATGCGATTTTGGTGTTGAGCCAAATCACCTATACCCGTATCCCTGTTGTGACCTTTGACAAACGCTTTGTCGGAACCATTGGTCTGAGAGACATTTTGGCTTATCAAATGGAGCAAGGTTTGACGGATGAGCAGATGGCAACTACAGATATCGTCAATATGACCAAGACGGATGTAGCAGTCGTCGCTCCAGACTATAACATCACTGAAGTCCTCCATAAACTGGTAGATGAACCTTTCTTGCCAGTTGTAGATGATGAAGGAATTTTCCAAGGAATCATCACGCGCAAGTCCATCCTCAAGGCAGTTAATGCCCTCTTGCATGACTTTAGTAAGGAATATGAGATTCGATGCAAATGAGAGATAGGATTTCAGCCTTTTTAGAAGGAAAGCAGGGCTTGTCTGCCAATTCAAAGCAGTCTTATAGGTATGATCTGGAGCAATTTTTAGATATTGTGGGCGAGCGGGTCTCTGAGACCAGTCTCAAGATTTACCAAGCCCAGCTAGCCAATCTAAAAATCAGCGCCCAGAAGCGAAAACTTTCGGCCTGTAACCAATTTCTCTACTTTCTCTATCAAAGAGGAGAGCTGGACAGTTTTTACCGCTTGGAATTAGCCAAACAAGCTGAAAAGAAGACCGAAAAGCCAGCACTGTTAGACTTGGAGTCTTTTTGGCAGGAAAGTGACTATCCAGTAGGACGCTTGCTGGCGCTTCTTATCTTGGAAATAGGGCTCTTGCCTAGCGAGATTTTAGCCCTTAAGGTTGCAGATATCAATCTGGATTTTCAGGTGTTGCGAATTAACAAGGCTTCCCAACAGAGGATTGTAGCCATTCCTAGGACCTTGCTTTCAGAATTGGAACCCTTGATGGGGCAGACCTATCTCTTTGAAAGGGGAGGGAAAGCCTATTCTCGTCAGTGGGCCTTTCGTCAGCTGGAGTCCTTTGTCAAGGAGAAGGGGTTCCCAGCCTTATCAGCCCAAGCCTTGCGGGAACAGTTCATTCTAAGACAAATAGAAAACAAGGTCGATTTGTACGAAATTGCAAAAAAATTAGGATTAAAAACAGTCCTGACCTTAGAAAAATATAGATAATGGATATTAAATTAAAAGATTTTGAAGGGCCCTTGGACCTGCTCTTGCACTTGGTCTCAAAGTATCAGATGGATATCTACGATGTGCCTATTACAGAAGTTATCGAACAGTATCTAGCCTATGTCTCAACTCTGCAGGCCATGCGTCTGGAAGTGACGGGCGAGTACATGGTCATGGCCAGTCAGCTCATGCTGATCAAGAGCCGCAAGCTCTTGCCAAAGGTAGCTGAAGTGACAGACTTAGAGGATGACCTGGAGCAGGACCTTCTCTCCCAAATCGAAGAATACCGCAAGTTCAAGCTCTTGGGTGAGCACTTGGAGGCTAAGCACCAAGATCGGGCTCAGTACTATTCCAAAGCGCCAACAGAGTTGATTTACGAAGATGCGGAGCTTGTACATGACAAGACGACCATTGACCTCTTTTTGGCTTTTTCAAATATCCTAGCCAAGAAAAAAGAGGAATTTGCTCAGAATCATACAACTATCTTGCGAGATGAGTATAAGATTGAGGACATGATGGTCATCGTAAAAGAGTCCTTGACTGGACGAGACCAGTTGCGTTTACAGGATTTGTTCAAGGAAGCCCAGAATGTTCAAGAGGTCATTACCCTCTTTTTGGCAACCTTGGAGTTAATCAAAACTCAGGAACTGATCCTCGTGCAAGAGGAGAGTTTCGGAGATATCTATCTCATGGAAAAGAAGGAAGAAAGTCAAGAGGCACAAAGCTAGACTTGATAGAGAGGAAAGATGAGTACTTTAGCAGAAATAGAAGCGCTCTTGTTTGTAGCAGGTGAAGATGGGATTCGGGTCCGTCAGTTGGCTGAACTCCTCTCTCTGCCACCGACAGGCATCCAACAGAGTTTAGAAAAATTAGCCCAGAAATATGAAAAAGACCAAGAGTCGAGCTTGTCCCTGATCGAGACAGGTGGCGCTTACAGATTGGTCACCAAGCCTCAATTTGCTGCGATTTTGAAGGAATACTCCAAGGCACCCATCAACCAGAGCTTGTCTCGGGCTGCTCTTGAGACCTTGTCCATCATTGCCTACAAGCAGCCGATTACCCGAATTGAGATTGATGCTATTCGTGGGGTCAATTCTAGTGGAGCTCTAGCTAAGCTACAAGCTTTTGAATTGATAAGAGAAGACGGGAAAAAAGAAGTGTTGGGGCGCCCCAACCTCTATGTGACCACGGATTATTTCCTAGATTATATGGGAATTAACCATTTGGAAGAACTGCCAGAGATTGATGAGCTTGAGATTCAAGCCCAAGAAAGCCAATTATTTGGTGAAAGGATAGAAGAAGATGAGAATCAATAAATATATTGCCCACGCAGGTGTGGCCAGTAGGAGAAAAGCAGAAGAGCTGATCAAGCAAGGCTTGGTGACGGTCAACGGTCAAGTAGTTCGTGAACTAGCAACGACCATCAAGGCTGGAGACAAGGTAGAAGTTGAAGGTCAACCTATCTATAACGAAGAAAAGGTCTACTATCTGCTTAACAAACCACGCGGTGTGATTTCCAGTGTGACAGATGACAAGGGCCGCAAGACTGTTGTGGATCTCTTGCCCAATGTCAAAGAACGTATTTACCCAGTTGGACGTTTGGACTGGGATACGTCAGGGGTTTTGATTTTGACCAATGATGGGGACTTTACAGACGAGATGATTCACCCCCGTAATGAGATTGACAAGGTCTATGTCGCGCGTGTTAAAGGTGTGGCTAATAAGGAAAACCTTCGTCCCTTGACACGAGGAGTGGAGATTGAGGGTAAGAAAACCAAGCCAGCTGTCTATGAGATTCTCAAAGTGGATCCAGTTAAAAATCGCTCTGTGGTGCAGTTGACCATCCATGAAGGGCGTAACCACCAGGTTAAAAAGATGTTTGAAGCTGTCGGTCTTCAAGTGGACAAGTTGTCACGGACACGTTTTGGGCACCTAGACTTGACAGGCCTTCGTCCGGGTGAAGCCCGTCGCCTTAATAAAAAAGAAATCAGCCAACTACACACTATGGCTGTAACCAAGAAATAATGAAACGAATCTTAATAGCGCCAGTACGCTTTTACCAACGTTTTATCTCGCCAGCCTTTCCACCCTCTTGTCGCTTTGAGCCTACTTGTTCCAACTACATGATTCAGGCTATTGAAAAACATGGCATCAAGGGTGTTTTGATGGGCTTGGCTCGAATTTTACGTTGTCATCCCTGGTCGAAAACAGGGAAGGACCCCGTCCCAGACCACTTTTCTCTCAGACGAAATCATAAACAAAAAGAATCAGCCTGATTCTTTTTTGTATACTCTAGAAAGGAAGTTGGAAGATTAAGATTTCCACTATCCTTCTCTTATAAAAAGTGGTAAAATGGAGGACAGAAAGAAGGAACTGATATGACAACATTATTTTCAAAAATCAAAGAAGTAACAGAGCTTGCTGGGATCTCAGGTCATGAAGCACCTGTCCGGACTTATCTTCGTGAAAAGTTGACACCGCACGTGGATGAAGTAGTGACAGATGGATTAGGTGGTATTTTCGGTATCAAGCATTCAGAAGCTGCTGATGCGCCCCGTGTTTTGGTCGCATCTCACATGGACGAAGTTGGTTTTATGGTCAGCGAGATTAAGCCAGATGGTACCTTCCGTGTCGTTGAAATCGGTGGCTGGAATCCTATGGTGGTCAGCAGCCAACGCTTTAAACTCTTTACTCGTGACGGTCGTGAAATTCCAGTGATCTCAGGTTCTGTCCCTCCACATTTGACACGTGGAACAGGTGGGCCAACCATGCCAGCTATCTCTGATATCATTTTTGATGGTGGTTTTGCAGACAAGGCTGAGGCAGAAAGCTTTGGTATCCGTCCGGGTGACACCATTGTCCCTGATAGCTCCGCTATCTTGACAGCCAATGAAAAAAATATCATCTCAAAAGCTTGGGACAACCGCTATGGAGTTCTTATGGTTAGTGAGCTAGCAGAAGCCCTTTCAGGTCAAAAACTCGGGAATGAACTCTATCTTGGTGCCAACGTCCAAGAAGAAGTTGGTCTTCGTGGCGCTCATACTTCTACAACTAAGTTTGACCCAGAAGTCTTCCTAGCAGTTGACTGTTCACCTGCTGGTGATGTCTACGGTGGCCAAGGCAAGATTGGAGATGGCACCTTGATTCGCTTCTACGATCCAGGTCACTTGCTTCTCCCGGGTATGAAGGATTTCCTTTTGACAACGGCTGAAGAAGCTGGAATCAAGTACCAATACTACTGTGGAAAAGGCGGAACTGACGCTGGAGCAGCTCATCTGAAAAATGGTGGTGTCCCATCTACAACTATCGGGGTCTGCGCTCGTTATATCCATTCTCACCAAACTCTCTACGCGATGGATGACTTCCTAGAAGCTCAAGCTTTCTTACAAGCCTTGGTAAAAAAATTGGATCGCTCAACGGTTGATTTGATTAAAAATTATTAAGCATAAGGGAGGTGCCGGATGGCAGAAGCAAATCTAGAAAGCTTAATAAAAGACCTCTATAACCATGCCCGTCAGGGCTTGAGTGAAGATTTAGTTGCTGCTCTCCTAGAGACTGCTAAGAAACTGCCTACTACAAATGAGCAGTTACTAGCAGTCCGTCTCTCAGGACTGGTCACCCGTGAATTGCTCACCAATCCCAAACACCCAGCACCTGAATTGATAAACTTGGCTCGCTTTATCAAAAGAGAAGAAGCCAAGTACAGAGGAACCGCGGTTTCTGCTATTATGTTTGGAGAACTCTTTAAAATGCTTTGATTCCATTGTGAATCAAAGCATTTTTTTACGTTAGAAAAAATATTCTTGATTAAGAGACGAAAAAAAACCACCTAAATTAAGGTGGCTTCTTACCAATTAAATTTGTTCAGCGATGACCTTTTCAGCAAGGTTCATGGCGTGGTCAGATACACGAGTGTAATGGGAAATGATGTCGATAAAGTTGACTCCAGCTTGTGTAGAACACTCACCTTTGTTAAGGCGTTTGATGTGGGTCTTTCTGAGAATGCGTTCCATATTGTTGATTTCTTTATGGCGTTCAATCAGACTTTGAGCTTTCTCAGTATCGTTGTTTTCAACACTATCAAGGGCATCTTTGATGAACTCAGTGGTAGCATGATAAATCTCAGCTAGCTCTTTCAAAGCAGCATCAGAAAATTGAACATTCTTACGTTGAAGGTAGTCTGTTAGGTTGAGCAAGCCTTCTGCGTGGTCCCCAATCCGTTCCAAATCACGAGATGAATCCAGGATGTTGGTCAAGACTTCGCTTTCCTTTTGACTCAAGGATTCGCTTGAGAGTCTGATGAGGTAACGAGTGAGTTTTTCATCGATGGTGTTGATGGCTTCCTCTGTCTTGTGCCCTTTTTCAGCTACCTTTTCATCCAAACCGATGATATAGGTATAAGAAAGGTCAAAAGCTTTGGCTGCATAGTTCCCCAAGTGCAAAAGTTCTTTTTTGGCATTTCCTAGAGCGATAGAAGGAGATTGCTGGATAAGTTGCTCGTCGAGATAAAGGGGCTCGTACTTGACAACCTCGTCTTCACCAGGGATGAGCTTGGTTACAAAGTAGGCCAAGGCTCCGATGAATGGAAATTGTACAATGGTGTTACTTACGTTAAAGGCACCGTGCGAGAAGGCGATGGTCATCTCAGGTGAGAGGTGAAGGAGTGCCTGGAAGTACTCGATCATAGCAGTAAAGGGGCCTAATAGGATTAAGCAAAGAATAGTTCCTAAAACGTTAAAGGTAACGTGGGTTGCCGCAACGCGCTTTGCAGAGACATTGGCTCCAGCTGCGGCAATGATAACGGTTAGGGTTGTTCCGATATTATCTCCGAAGAGAACTGGTAGTGAACCTTTAAGGTCGAGGAAGCCACCTGCATAGAGGCCTTGCAAAATCCCGATTGTAGCCGAAGAGGCCTGAATGAGGACGGTAATCACTGCACCGGCCACCACTCCTAAAATGGGGTTTTGTCCCAAAGTGACCATATACTCCTTGAATTGTGGTAAATCTTTAAGTGGGCTCATACCGGCACTGATGAGGTTAAGGGCGTAGAAGATTCCCCCGACACCAAACAGGATGCGCCCGATATTGTTTGCTGTTCTGTTTTTTGTAAAGAAGAGGAACATGGTTCCAAGGAAAATCAAGGGTAAAGCATACTCGCCAAGCTTGAAACCGATGATAAAGGAAGTAACGGTGGTTCCGATGTTGGCTCCCATGATAATTCCGATAGCCTGTCTAAGAGTGAGAAGACTAGCGCTGACCAGTCCGACCGTGATAACTGTAACCCCCGTACTTGACTGAATGAGGGCAGTCACGACGATTCCGACTAGAACGCCTAAAAAGGGATTGCTAGTGTACTTGTCAATGTAAAAACGAAGGCGATCTCCAGCAGCTTGTTGCAAACCGTCTCCCATGGTCTTGATACTGTATAAAAACAGTCCTAGACCTCCTAAAAAGTGAAATAAAATTTCCTGCCAATTAATGGACATTTCTTTTTCCTCCGGAAAATAATAACGGAATTTCTCCTATTCTATTTTAAAGGATAAAAGTAAATCTCACAAGTGTTTAGCTGAAATTTTCATAAGAAACAAGAACTTTCTTTTAAAATGAGAGATAGATTCCCTTTAAGATAGATGATTTATAGGATTGTGTCCAAATTTTACTGATTATTATCCTAGTTATAGTTTTTATGTTAAATAGATTGACATCGCTTTCATATAGGATAAAATGAAGATGATCCTGTTCTGGTGTCGTACACTGAGAACAGTTACTTTTTATCAAAAAGTAAAGCGCTTACTTTATATTTTATTAGGAGGATAAGATGAAAAATCTATTTTTTGAAAAACGTTGCCGTTACAGTATTCGTAAGCTGTCAATCGGGGCTTGTTCCTTGATGATTGGTTCAGTTCTATTTGCGAGCCCAGCTCTTGCCGAACAAGTCGCAGTCCCTGAAACAGCTGCAAATACGAGCGCCCAAGCTACAAGAGCTAGTGAAACAGCTAATCCAGATACTGCAGCCCTTGAAAAACAATTAGAGGAAACAGAGAACAAAGTAGCTGAGCAACCAATTTCAGAAAACACTCCAGCAATAACGGATTTGGTTAATGAAAAAGAAGAGGCAAAACCCGCTCCGGCAGATAAAGCTGAAAAACCTGCTCAACCAACTGAAAAAGAAGAAGTTAAACCAGAGGAGGTTCCTCAAGTAGCTGAGAAGAAAGCCGACAAACCGACTCTAGCAGACGTTCCTAAAAATGAAGAAAAGAGTCTCCGACCAAAAGAAATCAAATTTGATACCTGGGAGGATTTGTTGAAATGGGAACCGGGTGCGCGTGAGGATGATCCCATCAACCGTTCCTCAGTTGAACTCGCCAAGCGCCATAGAGGTCAGTTGGTTAACGAAAAAGCAAGCAGAAGGGCCAAGGTTCAGGCGCTAGCAAATACCAACTCAAAGGCTAAAGACCACGCTTCTATTGGTGGAGAAGAATTCAAGGCCTACGCCTTTGATTACTGGCAATATTTGGATTCAATGGTCTTCTGGGAAGGTCTAGTTCCAACTCCAGATGTCATTGATGCAGGTCACCGCAACGGAGTTCCCGTTTATGGAACCCTCTTTTTCAACTGGTCAAATAGCATTGCCGACCAAGAGAAATTTGCAGCTGCCTTGAAACAAGACGCAGATGGCAGCTTCCCTATCGCACGGAAACTTGTCGATCTTGCTAAGTACTATGGCTTTGATGGCTATTTCATCAACCAAGAAACAACAGGGGAATTGGTAGCACCTCTTGGTGAAAAAATGCGCCAATTCATGCTCTATACAAAAGAATACGCAGCCAAAGTCAACCACCCGATCAAGTATGCTTGGTACGATGCCATGACCTACAAATACGGTCGTTACCACGAAGATGGTCTAGGTGATTACAACTACCAGTTCATGCAAAAAGAAGGTGACAAAGTCCCTGCAGATCAATTTTTTGCCAATTTCAACTGGAACAAGGAAAAGAATGACCACTCCGTAGAGATGGCCAAATGGCTAGAACGTAGCCAGTATGATGTCTTTGCAGGCTTGGAATTGCAACAAGGTGGCTCTTATAAGACCAAAGTCAAATGGGATGCCCTCTTAGATGATAAAGGCAAGTTGCGTCTGTCACTTGGACTCTTTGCACCAGATACGATTACCAGTCTAGGAAAAACAGGCGAAGACTACCACAAGAATGAAGACATCTTCTTCACAGGCTACCAAGGAGATCCAACGGCTCAAAAACCAGCAGATAAAGAGTGGTATGGAATTGCCAATTTAGTTGCTGACCGTACACCAGCAGTAGGTCGGACCTTCACGACCTCCTTTAATACAGGTCATGGTAGAAAATGGTTTGTAGACGGCAAAGTTTCTAAGGATTCTGAGTGGAACTACCGTTCTGTTTCAGGTGTTTTGCCAACATGGCGCTGGTGGCAGACTTCAACGGGGGAAAAACTTCGTGCAGAATATGACTTTACAGATGCCTATAATGGAGGAAACTCCCTTAAATTCTCAGGCGATGTAGCTGGTAAGACGGACCAGGATGTGAATTTGTATTCTACCAAACTAGAAGTAACTGAGAAAACCAAACTTCGTGTTGCCCATAAGGGAGGAAAAGGCTCTAAAGTTTATATGGCCTTCTCTACGACTCCAGACTACAAATTTGAGGATGCAGCTGCATGGAAAGAACTGACTCTCTCTGATGACTGGAAGAATGAAGAATTTGACCTTAGCTCACTAGCTGGAAAAACCATCTATGCAGTCAAACTCTTCTTTGAGCATGAAGGAGCTGTAAAAGATTATCAGTTCAACCTAGGACAATTGACAATTTCGGATAATCACCAAGCACCACAGGCACCGACGGGGCTATCTGTGGTGAAACAATCTCTTAAAAATGCCCAAGAAGCTGAAGCAGTGGTCCAGTTTGCGGGTAACCAAGATGCGGATTTCTATGAAGTCTACGAAAAAGATGGGGATAACTGGCGTTTGTTGACAGGATCATCTGCTTCAACCATCTACTTGCCAAAAGTTAGCCGCTCTGCTAATGCGACTGGTAGGACTCAGGAACTGAAAGTCGTTGCGGTTGGTAAAAATGGACTTCGTTCTGAAGCAGCGACGGCATTCTTTAACTGGGGGATGACAGTTCAGGATACGACCCTCCCAAGACCTTTAGCTGAAAATATCGTTCCAGGTGCAAAGGTCATAGGTAGCACTTTCCCAAATACTGAAGGTGGAGAAGGCATTGAAGGTATGTTGAACGGTACCATTACTAGCTTGTCAGATAAGTGGTCTTCAGCTCAGTTGAGCGGTAGTGTGGATATTCGTTTGACTAAGCCACGTACCGTTGTTAGATGGGTTATGGATCATGCAGGAGCCGGTGGTGAGTCTGTTAACGATGGTTTGATGAATACCAAAGACTTTGATCTTTACTACAAGGATACAGACGGTGAGTGGAAACTAGCTAAAGAAGTCCGTGGCAACAAAGCGCACGTTACGGATATCACTCTTGACAAACCAATTACTGCCCAAGACTGGCGCCTAAAAGTTATCACTTCAGATAATGGGACGCCTTGGAAAGCCATTCGTATCTACAATTGGAAGATGTACGAAACCTTGGATACAGAAAGCCAAAATATTCCAATGGCTAAGGTAGCTGCCCGTTCACTTGGAAACCATCAAGTTCAACTAGGCTTCTCTGATGTTCCAGCGGGTGCAACTATCACCGTTTACGACAAGGCAGACTCACAAACACCAATTGCAACCTTGAAGACTGAAACTGGTGGCGACCTGGCAACTGCACCATTGGCCTTTGACAAGCAACCAAATCTCCTCTACTATCGTACCCAACTACCTGGTAAAGAAATCAGTAACACCTTGGCAGTAGCGATTCCGCAGGATGAAAGAAAAATTGCTACAGTTAGCCTTGAAAAAGGACCTAAGAAGACAGTTTATAAAGAGGGAGAAAAACTGGACCTCAGAGGCGGAACCCTCCGTGTTCAATATGAAGGGGGACAAGCCGATGAGCTGATCAACCTTACTCACTCAGGTGTGACAGTATCTGGCTACAACGCTCATCAAAAAGGGGAACAAAAGCTCGCAGTCAGCTACCTTGGACTTCCAGTTACTGGAGACTTGAAGGTACAAGTGACTGGTCAAGATGAAGGGAAGCCGAAAGAAGTAGCAGGCTTGTACATTACTCAGAAACCGAAAACAGACTATCTAGTAGGAGAGCAACTGGATCTTGCCGAAGGTCGCTTCGGCGTTCTCTATGATGATGAGACAGAAGAAAGTCATGCCTTCACAGATCAAGGTGTTGAAATTACAGGCTACGATGCTCAAAAGACTGGTCGTCAGACCTTGACCTTGCATTACAAGGGGCACACCGCTGAGTTTGATGTTTTGGTTTCTCCAAAGGCTGCAGTCAATGATGAGTACCTAAAACAAGAAATCACTGCTGCCCAAGGCCGTCAGTCAACTCTTGCCTACACCTTCTCAAGCGAGGACAAACAAACAGCACTAGTAGAGAAGCTCAATGCAGCGAAAGCTGTAGCAGAAAACCATAATGCTAGCCAAGAAGAAGTCAATCGGGCTTTGAATGAGTTGAAACAAGCAGGGACAGCCTTGGATGGAAATCAACGTTATCAGACTGCTAGAGAAGAGTTGGAAGGCTTGCTCGAATCCGTCCGTGAAAAAGATCCTAAAGCGGAGTTGATTGAACAAGCAGAAACTTTGTTGGCTTCAGAAATGCCAACTCCACAAGCTTTTGCGGACATGAAAGAAAAGCTAAATAAGAAACTAGCTCCTGCAGAAGAAAGTCACCATGTTGGAAGTATGGATCCAAATGAAGTGGCCCCGACGGTTGAGGCCCTCCCTGAACTAGTTATTGAAACTGAAACAACAGCCTATGAACGTCAGGAGCGACCAAACTCCGAATTTCTCAAAGGACAACGCCGTGTTGTGCAAGCTGGAGTTGAAGGTCAAGTTCGTCTCTTTGTAGAAGTTGATGCTCAGGGCAAACGCACCCTTCATTCAACTGAGGTTGTTAAGGAAGCAATCCCAGAAATCACTGAAGTTGGGACAAAAGTTCTATCAAGCAACCAACCAGCTGAAGGTGTGAAAGATTTAGTTCTAGCAACTCCTAAACTGGAAATTGAAGAAGGGACAATTTCCTTCGGACGTCAGGAACGACCAAATGCAGCCCTTCTCAAAGGACAACGCCAGCTAGTTCAAGCAGGAGTTGAAGGTCAAGTTCGTCGCTTTGTAGAAGTTGATGCTCAGGGCAAACGCACTCTTCATTCCACTGAGGTTCTCAAGGAAGCTCTTCCAGAAATTGTTGAAGTAGGAACGAAAGAGGATCAAGTCTCACAAACAAGGGATCAAGCTCTTTCAGCAGCACCAACAAAAGTTGAAGAAGTAAGTAAAGAGCTGCCAAATACGGGAGCGACAAGAGATGCTAGTCTAGTAGCGCTGGGACTCCTCGGAGTAATGAGTGGCTACGGCTTGCTTGCTGGAAAGAAGAGAGAAGACTAATCAGATTTACGAATCTTGGATTTTCTTATAAAAATAAAAAACAAGGTTTGACTGTAGATTAGTCAGACCTTGTTTTTAGTTTTGAAATTGAAGAGTAAATTTGAAGCTAGATTTTTGTTATTCAATTCCTTGGATAAATTTTTGGAAACGATAGGTGTCGAAATAAATATTGGATGCAACTAATTTATCAAACTCATCGAATTTCAGAAATTCTGCGACATCCAGTTCTAGTTCTTTTCCTTGAGGAGAATGTAGACGGTAGCGATTTAAAGCTGAGACTGTTCGACCATCAACAAGTAATTGCTTCACTTCAAGATGCTGGCTCAAAGCATAGAATTGGCCTGCGCCTTGCAAATAAATATCACGTCCTTGTCGAATTTCTATACTATCGCACATGCCATAATCAAAGTTTTCAGCTACGAAATCTTCCCAGCCTCCCTCATTTACTGCCGTAAAATAGCTTTCTGCAAGTGTTTTTGTATCCATTTGGAACCTCCTGTAAAATAATTGGGCTATGATGAATATCACGAAATATTTTGCCCACTTAAGAGTATACAAAAGGCAATATGACTACAGGTTGTCATATTGCTGAAGATTTTTTTTGAGAGTACTGACCAGTAGATTTTGTAAGTGACTTGGAGATACGACCTTTACTTGATAACCAAAACTTAATAGTAAATCAAAAAATGAAGGAGTTAAAGCTCTAAATGCCTGAACTTTTATTATTTCGTCCTCGACTCTGATTTCTTCTTCCGTGAAGTAATCGTAGATTTTTGGAAGTGCAAATCTTGTAAAAACTAGTTCGATTTCTTCTCTTTGCCCCTCCACTTTATGTTTTGGGGGATTTAAAAAAAGCTCTAACTTTTCTTGAGATAAACGTGGATAATCGAATGATTTATCTTTTATCTCCACTGGTTCTAGTTCTCGAATTCGAGTTAATTTAAAAATACGAAAATCTAATTTCTCTAAGCAGTAACCGATAACATACCAAGCGTTCAGTTTATAGATCAATCTGTATGGAATAACTGTTCGCTGACTTTTCTCTTGTTTTTTCGAATAGTAAGAAAAAGAAATCATCTGTTCAGTTTGTATCGCTTCCTCAATTTCTAGTAAATAATTTGTATTAAGAGTCCAGGAACTGAGATCAAAGTAAAAAGGACTGTTTGCTCTTGTAATTTCTTGAGAAGACAGCTTGTGCTCGATACTGTCAAGACTTGAATGACCAACGATTTTACTAACATTTTGGCTCATATTAATGATAAACTGTCTCTCTTCCTCAGTGAAAAAGTTTCTGTCTATCTTATAGTCGCTTGGTATATAGAAACCTCCCTTATCTCCACGTTCCGAATAGATTGGGATCCCCGCTAAACTGAGTGTATCCATGTCTCTATATACAGTTCGAGTAGATATTTCAAACCTCTCTGCGATCTCTTTAGCTGTTATTCTCTTCTTATTTAAAAGAGACAGTAAAATATAGATTAGTCTTTCTAATTTCATCGTAGCAATTCTCCTTCTTTTAATCTCAAATAGCACAAACTAAAGAAACTATTTTAGTTATATTGTATAATAAGAAACCTAGCAATTCAAAAAGAAGGACTGTAGAGTTTAGAATATTAAGGATTAAAATGTTAGAAAAAGAATGGTATAGAAGTAATTAGGTAGATCAATCAAGAAATTTACCTAAATTATTCCAACCGAATTATGTGAAAATTGCCATTTCCCGTACGGTAATCCTAGATTTTTAGGTTAGTAGATAGAAGAATGAACAAGAAAAGTTTAGGGTTTTTCTATCTCTTTTGCGGATTTTGTGATATAATTAACACGTATAAAAAAAGAAGGAGTCATATCTAATGGCAAAATTGACTGTTAAAGACGTTGACTTGAAAGGGAAAAAAGTTCTCGTTCGTGTTGACTTCAACGTACCTGTTAAAGATGGCGTGATTACCAATGACAACCGTATCACTGCAGCTCTTCCAACTATCAAGTACATCCTTGAACAAGGTGGACGTGCAATCCTCTTCTCTCACCTTGGACGTGTAAAAGAAGAAGCAGACAAAGAAGGTAAATCACTTGCTCCTGTAGCTGCTGACTTGGCTGCTAAATTGGGACAAGAAGTTAAATTTATCCCAGGTGTTACACGTGGTGCTGAATTGGAAGCCGCTGTTAACGCTCTTGAAGATGGACAAGTTCTCTTGGTTGAAAACACTCGTTTCGAAGATGTTGATGGCAAGAAAGAATCTAAAAACGATCCTGAACTTGGTAAATACTGGGCATCACTTGGAGATGGCATCTTCGTAAACGATGCATTCGGTACAGCTCACCGTGCACACGCATCTAACGTTGGTATCTCAGCAAACGTTGAAAAAGCAGTTGCTGGTTTCCTTCTTGAAAACGAGATTGCTTACATCCAAGAAGCTGTTGAAGCTCCAGAACGTCCATTCGTAGCGATCCTTGGTGGTTCAAAAGTATCTGACAAGATCGGTGTCATCGAAAACTTGCTTGAAAAAGCTGATAAAGTGCTTATCGGTGGTGGGATGACTTACACATTCTACAAAGCTCAAGGTATCGAAATCGGTAACTCACTTGTAGAAGAAGACAAATTGGATGTTGCGAAAGCTCTTCTTGAAAAAGCAAACGGCAAATTGATCTTGCCAGTTGACTCAAAAGAAGCAAACGCATTTGCTGACTACACTGAAGTGAAAGACACTGAAGGTGAAGCGGTTGATCCAGGTTTCCTTGGTTTGGATATCGGTCCAAAATCTATCGCTAAATTTGACGAAGCTTTGACTGGTGCGAAAACAGTTGTATGGAACGGACCTATGGGTGTATTTGAAAACCCTGACTTCCAAGCTGGAACAATCGGTGTCATGGATGCTATCGTGAAACAACCAGGTGTTAAATCAATCATCGGTGGTGGTGACTCAGCTGCCGCAGCCATCAACCTTGGCCGTGCAGACAAGTTCTCATGGATCTCTACTGGTGGTGGAGCATCAATGGAACTCCTTGAAGGTAAAGTTCTTCCAGGATTGGCAGCCTTGACTGAAAAATAAATAGTTAACTAAAGGAAGATGGTGTGACCATCTTCTTTTTAATTTATAAATAGGTGGAATTTTTCTATAAATAAAAAAAAGAGTAAATATTTGCATCCTGCCTTGTAAAGTGCTAATATGAAAAGTAACGACTAAATTTAGATAAGGAAAAGGATTATAATGAAAAATAAAAAAGAAGTCTATGGATTTCGTAAAAGCAAAGTTGCGAAAACGTTGTGTGGTGCTGTTTTAGGAACTGCTTTGATTGCTTTTGCAGACAAAGCAGTATTTGCTGATGAAGTTACAGAGACAACTAGTACAAGTACAGTTGAGGTAGCTACTACAGGGAACCCAGCCACAAATCTACCTGAAGCTCAGGGTGAAATGAGCCAAGTTGCCAAAGCAAGCCAAGCTAAGGCTGGTTCTAAAGACTCAGCTTTGCCAGTAGAAGTATCATCAGCTGATTTGGATAAAGCAGTTGCTGATGCAAAATCTGCAGGAGTTAAGGTAGTTCAAGATGAAACAAAAGACAAAGGAACAGCCACAACTGCTACAGAGAATGCTCAAAAACAAGATGAGATTAAAAGCGACTATGCTAAACAGGCTGAAGAAGTAAAGACAACAACTGAAGCATATAAAAAAGAAGTCGCAGCTCATCAGGCTGAAACAGATAAAATCAATGCTGAAAACAAAGCAGCGGATGACAAGTACCAAAAAGATCTAAAAAGTCATCAAGAAGAAGTTGAAAAAATCAACACTGCTAATGCAACAGCTAAAGCAGAATATGAGGCTAAGCTAGCACAATATCAAAAAGATTTAGCAACTGTCAAAAAAGCAAATGAAGATAGTCAACAGGATTATCAAAATAAACTTTCAGCTTACCAGACAGAATTAGCTCGAGTACAAAAAGCTAATGCTGAAGCTAAAGAGGCTTATGATAAAGCAGTAAAAGAAAATACAGCTAAAAACGAAGCGCTTAAAGCTGAAAATGAAGCGATTAAACAGCGTAATGAAACTGCAAAAGCGAATTATGAAGCAGCGATGAAGCAGTATGAAGCAGACCTTGCAGCTATTAAGAAAGCTAAAGAGGATAATGATGCTGATTATCAAGCTAAATTAGCAGCTTATCAAACAGAATTGGCACGTGTTCAAAAGGCTAATTCTGATGCAAAAATAGCCTATGAAAAGGCTGTTGAAGAAAACACAGCTAAAAACAATGCTATCCAAGCTGAAAATGAAGCTATTAAACAACGAAATGAAACAGCCAAGGCAACTTATGAGGCTAAAATAGCACAATACGAAAAAGACTTGGCAGCAGTCAAACAAGCGAATGCAGCTAACGAAACAGACTACCAAACTAAGTTAGCGGCTTATCAGACAGAACTAGCTCGTGTTCAAAAGGCAAATGCTGATGCTAAAGCAGCTTATGAGAAGGCTGTTGAAGAAAACACAGCTAAAAATGCAGCGCTCCAAGCTGAAAACGAAGAAATCAAGCAACGGAATGCCGCGGCTAAAACTGACTATGAAGCAAAATTAGCTAAATATGAAGCTGATCTTGCCAAATATAAGAAAGAGTTGGCTGAGTATCCGGCTAAGTTGCAGGCTTATAAAGATGAGCAGGCTAAAATTAAGGCAGCTATGGCTTTAGCAGAATCAAAGAAGAATGAAGATGGAAACTTGAGTCGCCCAAGTGCTCAAAGTTTGATTTTCAAATCGGAGCCTAATGCTGAACTTTCATTGACTACAACTGGTGAATTTGTTAGCTATACTGGCATGGAAGCAGCTGTGAAGAATACTGCAGAATTTGCCAATAAACTCTTCCAGTTGGATAACTTTAAAGTAACAGACATTCAAAATGCTAACTACCAGACAAACAAACAGGAAAGCTTTGGTACAGTCGGTAAGTATTCTGAGTACAATTCAAATGTAACAAGTGGTAAGGGACCAACTGAATGGTCTTCAGTCCTGCTGAAACGAGGTCAGTCTGCAACAGCAACTTATACGAATCTTCAGGGGACTTACTATCAAGGGAAAAAAGTTTCTAAAATCGTCTATACTTATACTCTTGATCCTAGTTCCAAGTTCCGCAATGATAAGGCTTGGTTGGGAATTTTTAAAGACCCAACGATGGGGGTTTTCGCTTCGGCTTATACTGGTAATACAGAAGATGCTACCTCTCTCTTCGTTAAGACTGAGTTTCAATTCTATGATGAAGATGGTCAAATTATTAATTTTGACAAGGCCTTGATGTCTGTAGCGTCTCTTAACCGCGAAGCAAACTCAATCGAGATGGCTAAAGATTATACTGGGAATTTCATCAAAATTTCGGGTTCTTCAGTTGGTGAAAAGAACGGCCAAATTTATGCGACAGAATCTGAAAACTTCAAAAAAGGAGTTGGTGGTTCCCGCTTCACCATGTATAAGAATAGTCAACCAGATTCTGGTTGGGATAATGCAGATGCACCAAACTCTTGGTATGGTGCGGGAGCAGTGGAAATCTCAGGTCCTTCAAATAGTATGACTATCGGAACAATTTCGTCTTCAGAAGTGTTGGGACAGCCTGCAGCGAATGATCCACGTAGAGCAGAGAAATTATCTCCCAAAAAGCCAAATATTTGGTTTGCGATTAACGGAAATGTTCGAGCAACTAATTTGCCAACCATCACATTAGAAAAACCAACTCCGCCAGTAGAACCAACTGCACCACAAGCTCCTACTTATGAGACAGAGAAACCATTGGAACCAGCTCCAGTAGCACCAAGCTACGAAAATGAGCCAACACCACCGGTAAAAACTCCAGATCAACCAGAGCCATCAAAACCAGAAGAGCCAACATATGAGACAGAGAAACCATTGGAACCAGCTCCAGTAGCACCAAGCTACGAAAATGAGCCAACACCACCGGTAAAAACTCCAGATCAACCGGAGCCATCAAAACCAGAAGAGCCAACATATGAGACAGAGAAACCATTGGAACCAGCTCCAGTAGCACCAAGCTATGAAAATGAGCCAACTCCACCGGTAAAAACTCCAGATCAACCAGAGCCATCAAAACCAGAAGAGCCAAATTATGATCCATTGCCAACTCCGCCGGTAGCACCAACTCCTAAGCAGTTGCCAACACCACCAGCGGTGCCAACAGTTCACTTCCATTACAATCGTCTTTTTGCACAACCTCAGATTAATAAAGAAATTAAAAATGAGGATGGAGTAGATATCGATCGTACTCTAGTTGCTAAGCAGTCTGTAGTGAAGTTTGAGTTGAAAACAGAAGCGTTGACAGCTGGTCGTCCAAGAACAACTTCATTTGTATTGGTAGATCCACTTCCAACAGGCTATCAGTTTGATTTGGAAGCAACCAAGGCTGCAAGCAAAGGTTTTGAAACAAGCTATGATAAAGCTAGTCACACTGTAACCTTTAAGGCTACTGAGGAGACCTTGGCAACATACAATGCTGACTTAACTAAACCTGTTGAGACTCTTCATCCAACGGTTGTTGGTCGAGTCTTGAACGATGGGGCAACTTATACTAATAACTTCACTCTGACAGTCAACGATGCCTACGGTGTCAAGTCAAACATTGTTCGTGTAACGACTCCAGGTAAACCAAATGATCCTGACAATCCAAATAACAACTACATCAAGCCTTTGAAAGTTAACAAGAACAAGCAAGGTTTGAATATTGATGGCAAAGAAGTTCTAGCTGGTTCAACGAACTACTATGAACTCACATGGGATTTGGACCAATACAAGGGAGATAAATCTTCTAAAGAAGCAATTCAAAATGGTTTCTACTATGTGGATGATTATCCAGAAGAAGCCTTAACCCTTCAACCAGAATTGGTTAAGATTCGTGATCTAGAGGGCAATCTTGTATCAGGTATCAGTGTTCAACAGTTTGATAGTTTAGAAGCTGCGCCTAAGAAGGTTCAAGATCTGTTGAAGAAAGCAAACATCACTGTTAAAGGTGCTTTCCAACTCTTCTCAGCTGATAATCCAGCCGAATTCTACAAGAACTATGTAGCAGCAGGAAAATCATTGCTCATCACAGATCCGATGACAGTTAAACCTGAATTTGGGCAAACGGGTGGTAAGTACGAAAACAAAGCCTACCAAATTGATTTTGGAAATGGCTATGCTACAGAAGTAGTTGTCAACAATGTACCGAAAATCACACCGAAAAAAGATGTGACAATCAGTATGGATCCAAGCAGTGACAATATTGATGGCCAAACAATTCCGTTGAACCAGTACTTCAATTATCGTTTGATTGGTGGTTTGATTCCGCAAAATCATTCTGAGGACTTGAATGACTATAGTTTTGTAGATGATTATGACCAAAAAGGTGATCAATACACTGGAAACTATAAAGTTCTTGCCAAGGTTGATATCCGATTGAAAGACGGTCGTGTTATCAAGGCAGGGACAGACTTAACAGCTGAAACACAGGTTGAACATGATCAAGATAAGGGAATGATTACCATTCGCTTCAAGGAAGAATTCCTTCAAGAGATTCAGTTGGATTCTCCATTCCAGGCTGAGACTTATATTCAAATGAAACGAATTGCTGTCGGAACCTTTGAAAATACCTATGTAAATACTGTGAATAAAGTTGCTTACGCTTCAAATACAGTTCGTACGACAACGCCAGAACCTAAGAAACCAGAGGAGCCAACAACTCCTAATCCAAATCCAAAAGGTAACCCAACTCTACCTCAAACAGGTACAAATGATTCAAGCTACATGCCATATCTTGGTCTAGCAGCTTTAGTAGGAGTTTTAGGGCTTGGTCAGTTGAAACGGAAAGAAGACGAAAGCAAGTAAGCTCTAAAAGTTAAATAGAAAAGAGGAACTCTGTTTCCTCTTTTTTATAGCCCGAAATTAAAAACGCTTCCTATTGATTTTCACTCATAAAATCAATTAATTTATGTTAAAATGGTAGTAGAAAGTTGAGATTATGAGTTATTTTAAAAAATATAAATTTGATAAGTCACAGTTCAAGCTTGGGATGCGAACCTTCAAAACGGGGATTGCCGTATTTATAGTTCTCTTGATTTTTGGTTTTTTTGGCTGGAAGGGGCTTCAAATCGGAGCATTAACAGCGGTCTTCAGTTTACGAGAGAGTTTTGATAAGAGCGTCCATTTTGGAACTTCGCGTATCTTAGGAAATAGCATCGGAGGTTTTTACGCCCTTGTCTTTTTCCTCTTAAACACTTTATTTCAAGGAGCCTTTTGGGTAACCTTACTAGTTGTTCCGATTTGCACCATGTTAACCATTATGACAAATGTTGCTATGAACAATAAGGCAGGAGTTATCGGTGGTGTGGCAGCTATGTTGATCATTACCCTATCAATACCAAGCGGAGAAACATTTTTGTACGTATTTGCACGTGTATTTGAAACATTTATGGGAGTTTTTGTCGCAATCCTTGTTAATTATGATATTGAGCAACTGAAACTCTTTTGGGAGAAAAAAAGAAAATAATGTTACATTTTATGACATTATTCGTTGACGTATGTCTTTTTTTAGACTATAATAGACAGGAAGAAGGAAATTGTAAATGAAGGAAAGAGAATTTCGCCGAAATATGGCTGTTTTTCCTATCGGCAGTGTTATGAAATTGACCGATCTCTCGGCGCGTCAGATTCGTTATTATGAAGATCAAGAGTTGATCAAACCTGATCGAAACGAAGGGAACCGTCGCATGTATTCCTTGAATGACATGGATCGTCTGCTTGAAATCAAAGATTATATCTCTGAAGGTCATAATATTGCTGCGATTAAGAAAAAATATGCTGAACGCGAGGCGAAGTCCAAGAAAGCTGTGAGTCAGACGGAAGTGCGTCGTGCACTCCACAATGAACTCCTCCAGCAGGGGCGCTTTGCTTCAGTACGGTCACCCTTTGGTCGCGGTTAGGCAATCGCAAGTAGTCATATATTAAGGAGAAAACCCATGCCAATCACAGCTGCAGATATTCGTCGTGAAGTCAAGGAAAAAAATGTTACCTTTATCCGTCTCATGTTTTCAGATATTCTGGGAACCATGAAAAACGTCGAAATTCCTGCTACAGATGAACAGTTAGATAAGGTCTTGTCAAACAAAGCTATGTTTGATGGCTCTTCTATTGAAGGTTTTGTACGTATCAATGAGTCAGATATGTACTTGTACCCAGATTTGGATACATGGACAGTCTTCCCATGGGGAGATGAAAATGGAAGTGTTGCAGGTTTGATCTGTGATGTCTATACAACAGAAGGCGAACCATTTGCAGGTGACCCTCGTGGTAATCTGAAGCGTGCACTTCGTCATATGGAAGAAGTAGGATTCAAATCTTTCAACCTTGGTCCAGAACCAGAATTCTTCCTCTTTAAGCTGGATGAAAATGGGGATCCAACTCTTGAGGTAAATGACAAGGGTGGCTACTTTGATTTGGCGCCTACTGACCTTGCGGACAATACACGTCGTGAAATTGTCAATGTCTTGACCAAAATGGGATTTGAAGTTGAAGCGAGTCACCACGAGGTTGCGGTTGGACAACACGAGATTGACTTTAAGTACGATGAAGTTCTCCGTGCCTGCGATAAGATTCAAATCTTTAAGCTTGTTGTTAAAACCATTGCTCGCAAACATGGCCTTTACGCAACCTTTATGGCGAAACCGAAATTTGGTATTGCTGGATCAGGTATGCACTGTAATATGTCCTTGTTTGATGCAGAAGGAAACAATGCTTTCTTTGATCCAAATGATCCAAAAGGAATGCAGTTGTCTGAAACGGCCTACCATTTCCTTGGTGGTTTGATTAAGCATGCATACAACTATACTGCCATCATGAACCCAACGGTTAACTCATACAAACGTTTGGTTCCAGGTTATGAAGCGCCTGTTTACATTGCTTGGGCTGGTCGTAACCGTTCGCCACTTGTGCGCGTGCCGGCTTCACGTGGTATGGGAACTCGTCTTGAGTTGCGTTCAGTGGACCCAATGGCAAACCCATACATTGCTATGGCTGTTCTTTTGGAAGTTGGTTTGCATGGTATTGAAAACAAAATCGAAGCACCAGCTCCTATCGAAGAAAATATCTACATCATGACAGCAGAAGAGCGTAAGGAAGCTGGAATCACTGATCTTCCATCAACTCTTCATAACGCCTTGAAAGCTTTGACTGAGGATGAAGTGGTCAAGGCAGCCCTAGGTGAACACATCTACACTAGTTTCCTTGAAGCCAAACGTATCGAGTGGGCTAGCTATGCGACCTTTGTTTCACAATGGGAAGTTGATAATTATCTTGACTTATATTAAGAATATAAAAAGATTGTCTGATTGGACAATCTTTTTTATTTTTGCAAAAATTTAAATGGATTTTGATGCTGTTTTTAGTATAGTTATTATATAGAAATACAGAAAATGAGAAAGAGTGAATTATGCATTAAAAAGAAATAATATTCTGAAAATAACTAGAAAATGACGTTCATAAATTTTCGTTATACCTATTTAATGCAGTAGTGTGGCGGGTTTAGCGTGGGNAAGAAAAAAGTTTACAATTTGACAACATATTTNTTGAAATACGAATTAGTAAATGATAAAATGTTTTTTGGAATAGATGAGTTTCGGAGAGTTTATAAATTATTTACTATATTATTTACTCGAGTTCTACTCGCCATATTTCATTAAAAAGGAAAGGAGATTCTATGCAAAAAGATAAGTGGTGGCTTCCGTTTTTAGCAGTGGGAGTCATCATCGGATTGTCGGTGGGTTTGATTTATTATACTAGACCCGCTAAGGACGGAGAAGTAGGGACTTCATCAGTTTCGCAATCAACTTCAAGTGCTGAGAACAATACTGCCTTGAGTCTAAAAGGTCAACAACTTCCAGAATTTAAAATGACTTCTCAAGACGGTAAATTGGTTGCTAGTTCAGAGCTGTATGATAAACCTATGTTAATTGTCGAATGGGCTAGTTGGTGTCCTCATTGTCAGAAACAACTACCCATTGTTCAGCAGATGTATGAAAAGTATGGTGAACAGATCAATTTTGTTTTACTAAATATGAACGAACCTGGTAAAGAAACGAAGGAGAGTGCTGATCGATACATTAAGGAAAAAGGATACACTTTCCCTTATTACTATGACGAAGATCAATCAGCGGCAGATCTATTACAGGTTCAGACCATACCAAGTATGTATTTTGTGACCAAAAAGCAAGAAGTAAAAAATGTATTGGTTAATCATTCCGATGCGGAAAGCTTTTCTAAAGAGTTGCAAACACTACTCAACTAACATATATCTACTATAGAAAAGGGGGAAGAAGAAATCACAATAGGATTTCAGAAATAGCAATGAGAGATTTCATTAAAAAGGTCTCCATATTGTTTATCATTTTATTCTTATCTGTTCCATTAGCCTTAATGGGACAGCTACTTGGTAGCGCTGCAGCAAATGAAGGCGGTAGTACTATTGAAGTAGGTGGAAATACAAAGATAACACAAAATGGATGTTCCCGTAAAATTGAAAAAACGGAAAAAATTAGCTGGCGCCTGCCTAGAAAACCAGTGGATTTGGTAATCTTGCAGGATGCGAGTGGATCATTTAAGAACACCATTCCAAATGTCCAGAATGCTTTAAAAACTCTGACGACATTTGTGAAGGAAGAAGAGTATGATGAAAATAACCCACGTTTGGTTAAGACTGATAATCCAGATACATCAGACCGGGTTATGATGGCAACCTTCCAAGGTGCAGATGGATACAACTACTACTACAATAATGATTTTACAGGTCGTAAAGATGTTTATGGTAGTTGGGGACCTGACTATGATTACAAATACAAGGCAAGTAACTTGTCTTCTGATCAAAATGATATTCATCAATTCATTAATAATATTAAAGTAGCGGGAGGAACACCAACTGTTCCAGCTATTGACGATGTCATTGCTCAATATAATGAAAGAAAAGGGAATATGGCTAATGGTCGTAAAACTATCTTTCTTTTGATTACGGATGGTGTTGCCAATGGGAAACGTGACCCTGATGGTAAGGTTCGTCTAGAGTACAGTGACTATCGGAACAATATTCTTACACGTGCATGGAATTTTAATGAACTAACAGAGGCTTCTCAAAACGTTTTAGGGCGTGTGAAAGAGGTTAAGGAAGCATCTACAAGACTTAAAAATGTTGTTGGTTCTGAAGGAACAGTAGTAGTTGGTTTCTGGGAAGACGTAACAATCTTTGCGAATTCCAAAGCTCAGTACTATGACACATATAAAGAAGGTTATTCAAAATATTTTGATATAGGGGATAACCGAAGTGTCCAAGAGATTTTCCATGAAGCATTAGAGGGGATGGCTTCTCCAGTTAAAAATATCAATGGAAAAGATGTTTCCTTCTATGTTAATGAACAAAGCGATATCAATAAATTCTCAAGTCGAGTTCTAGAATCTGTTGGTGCTGCTCTGGTTAAAGAAGATATCAAAGGTGAGTTTGAAGTTACTCCAGGATATAAGGTAGATGCAGTTCGAATCAATGGTAAGAAGATTGTATCAAAGGTTACCGATTCGAAGAAAGAAATTCGTGGTAAGATTGTTCAAGAAGGAGACAAGGTTACAATCTATGTTCCAGAGAGTGTCTTTAATCCAGGAAACAACAAGTTTGACTATGATTTGAGTAAGGAAGCACATGCTGAACAAGTTGATGAGGATGATGAGCAAGACCCTCCTGCAGACTACAAACCAGTTAAGGAGACAGTTCCAGTTCCTGAGCTGACTGGTAAATTTAAAGTTGGTGATTTTGCGACTGAAACAATCGGTGGTTCGAAAGAAACTGTAGAAGTTCAAAAACTTGAATACTGTTACCCAAGTGCTACTAAGAAAATTGCAGACCAAGATCAAAGCAATGATACTGGTACTATTGAAGATCCGCTTCAATTAACCAAAAAATCATCCTATGCAGCGAACTTGTCTGCGAAAGATGAAACATTTACTTATACAGTAGATTACAACTTCAACAACGCTCCATATGAGTTCAAGAAAAATGTTATGCTGACTGACCCTCTTGACTATCGTTTAGAAGTTGTAGGTCATCATGCTTCTGGACCACAAGGTCAAATCTTGACTCGTGTAGTGAAACAAAATGACGATCTCGGAAACGAACGTGAAGTTGTTGTTGCTGATGTACCAAGTGTGAATGGTTATGAATACTTAGTGCTTCAAAAAGCTAAAATGACCATTACCGTTCGCTTGAAGGAGAAATATCGCAATAATCAAGCGAGCAAAGAATTTATGGCCCTTCTTCAGGATAATGATGGTTTCGGTTTGCTGAACCAGGGTAATATCATGTGGAATGGTGAGGATAATAATCCTGATCCAAGTAACCATGCTAAAACAGCTGACAAACCAAGTACAATTCGACGCTCAAACCCAGTCTATGTCAAACCACCAGTCGAGACAGAAATTACAAAGAAGGTCAATGATAAGGAACATGAAGATCTTAAGACGGAAGACGAAGTCTTCAAGTATAAGGTATCTGTTCCATGGCCAGGTATTGCGAATAACTTTAGCATTACCGATACAGTTGTTCCAGAATTGGAAGTTCAGGCAGATAGCTTGAATGTAAAACTTGGTGAAAAAGATAATACTGAGTTGAAAACTGCTACAAAAGTTGAAGGTCAAACTGTTTCACTGACTTTTGATAAAACTCAACTTGAAAAAATCTCACGTAAGGTAACGCGTCGTAAAACTAAAGATGTTCAATACCTTGAATTGACCTTCAAGGCTAAGATTCGTCCGGGTGCTGACCTTTCTAAATATAAGGAAGATGGTCAAATTAAAGTACCTAACACGGCAGATGTTGCCTTGAATGATATCAAGAAAACATCGAATAAAGTAACGGTTACACCACCAAAACCACAAGAACCTTCTATTGATAAGAAGATTAATGAGAACTTGGATACATTCCAAACATTTGATGGGCAACCATACAACTACAACATTACTACAGCTGTGCCGAGTGATGTTGCTAATTACAAGAAATTTGTGATTCGTGATACACTGGATGCTAATTTGGAACTTGCAGGAGACGTAAGTATTAAAGGTTCCGCAGCGGCCCTCTTTGATATCCACACCAATGGCCAAGAGATTACGGCAACGGTGAAGGATGGTCAGTTTGGTGAACTTGCAAAATACTCAACTGTTGAACTAGTCATTCCTGCAAAAGTTAAAAATGGTGTGACAGGTACAACCATTGAAAACAAGGCTTCTATTTCCTTTACAAATGAGAATAATGTAGAGAAAGAAGTTGAATCGAAACCTGTAACCGTAACGCCACCTCCTGTAACGAAGAAGATCAATGAAACTCTTGATCACTTAGATATCGCGACAGGTCAAGCGTATAACTACAACATTAAGACAAAACTCCCAACAGATATTACAGATTATAAGAAATTTGTGATTACAGATACACTTGAAGGAGATTTGTCAGTTATCAATGAAACTTCAAGCAAACCAGTTATCAAAGGAGCAGCTGCCGCCTTCTTCGATGTAACAGTTGAGGGTCAAACCGTGACTGCAACGATGAAGGACTTTGCGAACGCTACAGACCTTGCTGGTCAAGAAGTGGAATTGATTATTCCGGCTAAGATCAATGATGGAGTGACTCGTATCAACATTCCAAATACTGCGAAGTTCAGCTTCACAGATAAGAACGATCATAGCGGAGAAAAAGAAACGAAACCTGTCACCGTAACCCCTCCATCAGAACCAGGTGTTGATAAGAAAATCAACGAAACACTGACAGAGGCAACAATCGGTGCGGAAACCGACTTTACTTATAATATCAAAGCGAAATTACCAAATGATATTACAACGTACAAGTCCTTCGTTGTAACGGATACCTTGGATGAGAACTTGACTCCAGGTCAAGCTGAAATCAAGGGAGCGGCAGCGAAATTCTTCGATGTAACAGTTCAAGGTCAAACCGTGACTGCAACGATGAAAGATTTTGCGAATGCGGGTGACTACGGTAACCAAGAAGTAGAGCTCGTGATTCATGCCAAAGTGAAGAAAGGCTCAACTGTTCCATCTATTGAGAACAAAGCTAAGATTACTTACACCAACAAGA
This sequence comes from Streptococcus oralis, assembly GCF_003943825.1. Lineage (GTDB taxonomy): Bacteria > Bacillota > Bacilli > Lactobacillales > Streptococcaceae > Streptococcus > Streptococcus oralis_CD. Next base: position 9,343 of record NZ_RJNJ01000010.1, on the reverse strand, counting down.
ATGACCAACAAGGTGAGAAAGAAACCAAGCCGGTCACTGTTACACCACCATCAATCACGAAGAAGGTGAATGGTCAGGAACACGCAGATCTTGGTAAGTTATCAGAAATCTTTACTTATACGATTGACTCAACGGTTCCACATGTGGCAGATAGCTTCACCATTTCAGATGATATCGTCAAAGAATTGGCATTTGAAGGAGAAGCAACGGTTACTGTTGATGGCCAAGCTGTTCAAGACCTCACTGTAACAACAGAAGGTCAACGTTTGACGGTCACATTTGGTAAAGAGCAAGTGAAACAATATGCTGGTAAAGCTGTACAAGTTTCATTTAAGGCTAAGGTGAAGGAAGGCATTACCTTTGATGCACTCTTAGCAGCTTATCCAAATGAATCAAAAGACAAGCCGGTAGTACCAAATACTGCTAGCTACATCATTAATGATAATCCTGATTCTAAGAAAGAATCAAAACCAGTTACCGTTACACCACCACCAACCACTACTCCAGAGCTTAAGAAGGAAGTAAACGGAGCAGAACGTTATGATCTTGCAAAACGTAATGAAGAGTTTACTTATACTTTGAAAACAACAATGCCTGCCAGCGCAACTGTGTTTGAGATGACAGACGAGTTGAAAGAAGTTCTAGAATTTGTTGGTGAGAATGCTTCAGCCACTGTTAAACTTGATGGTGAGGATGCAGGATCGAAGGCGACAGTGACACTTTCTGGTCAAGTCATCAAAGTTGCCTTTACAGAAGATTCTGTCAAAGCAGATGCAGGTAAGTCAATTGAAGTGAATTTCAAGGCTAAGATTAGAGATAATGCCAACTTATCAGCTTATGTGAATAAAGATGGTAAGACAGAGATTCCGAATAAGGCTTCTTACGACATCGATCACAATCCGAAATATCACAAGGATTCCAATGAAGTTCCAGTAACGCCACCAACACCAGAAGAGCCAGAAATCAAGAAAGATGTGAACGGCAAAGAAGCTGAAACTCTTGACAAACGCGACCAAGTCTTCACCTATAACGTGAAAACAAGTGTAGCGCAAGATGCGACAGCCTTCTCAGTCACAGATACCCTAGTGGACGTTCTTGAATTCGCAGGAACTTCAAGTGCTAAATTGAATGGTCAAGCGCTTGAGGCTAGCCAAATCAAGGTAGACGGTCAAACCATTACCTTGACGCTTACAGAGGAACAAGTGAAAGCCAATGGCGGTCAAGCAGTTGAATTAACATTCGACGCGAAGATCAAAGCTGGCGCGAACTTGTCCGCATATGTGAAGGAAGGCGGTCGTACACAGATTCCGAATATGGCTTCTTATGACGCAAGCTTCCCACACAAACCAGGTGTGCACAAGGACTCGAACGAAGTCCCAGTAACGCCACCAACACCAGACGAGCCAGAAATCAAGAAAGATGTGAACGGCAAGGCAGAAGAAACTCTCGCAAAACGTGATGAAGTCTTCACATACAATGTGAAAACAAGTGTAGCGCAAGATGCGACAGCCTTCTCAGTCACAGATACCCTAGTGGACGTTCTTGAGTTCGCAGGAACTTCAAGTGCTAAATTGAATGGTCAAGCGCTTGAGGCTAGCCAAATCAAGGTAGAAGGACAAACCATTACCTTGACGCTTACAGAAGAACAAGTGAAAGCCAATGGCGGTCAAGCAGTTGAATTAACATTCGACGCCAAGATCAAAGCTGGCGCGAACTTGTCCGCATATGTGAAGGAAGACGGTCGTACACAGATTCCAAATAAGGCTTCTTATGACGCAAGCTTCCCACACAAACCAGGTGTGCACAAGGATTCTAATGAAGTCCCAGTAACACCTCCAACACCAGACGAACCAGAGATCAAGAAAGATGTGAACGGCAAGGCAGAAGAAACCCTCGCAAAACGTGATGAAGTCTTCACATACAACGTGAAAACAAGTGTAGCGCAAGATGCGACAGCCTTCTCAGTCACAGATACCCTAGTGGACGTTCTTGAATTCGCAGGAACTTCAAGTGCTAAATTGAATGATCAAGCTCTTGATGCAAGCCAAATCAAGGTAGAAGGTCAAACGATTACCTTGACCCTTACAGAAGACCAAGTGAAAGCCAATGGCGGTCAAGCAGTTGAATTGACGTTCGACGCCAAGATCAAAACCGGCGCAAACTTGTCTGCATATGTGAAGGAAGACGGCCGTACACAGATTCCGAATAAGGCTTCTTATGATGCAAGCTTCCCACACAAACCAGGTGTGCACAAGGATTCCAATGAAGTCCCAGTAACGCCACCAACACCAGACGAGCCAGAAATCAAGAAAGATGTGAATGGCAAAGAATCAGCAACACTTGCGAAACGTGATGAAGCCTTCACTTACAACGTGAAAACAAGCGTAGCGCAAGATGCTACAGCCTTCAGCGTAACCGATAAGATCGAAGATGTTCTTGAGTTCGCAGGTAAATCAAGTGCAACCTTGAATGGTCAAGCTCTTGATGCTAGCCAAATCAAGGTAGAAGGTCAAACCATCACCTTGACGCTTACAGAAGACCAAGTGAAAGCCAATGGCGGTCAAGCAGTTGAATTAACATTCGACGCGAAGATCAAAGCTGGCGCGAATTTGTCAAAACATGTGAAGGAAGACGGCCGTGCACGGATACCGAATAAGGCTTCTTATGACGCAAGCTTCCCACACAAACCAGGTGTGCACAAGGATTCGAATGAAGTTCCAGTAACGCCTCCAACACCAGAAGAGCCAGAAATCAAGAAAGATGTGAATGCTAAAGCTGAGGAAATCCTCGCTGATCGTGACCAAATTTTCACTTACAACGTGAAAACAAGTGTCCCAACAGATGCGACAGCCTTCAGTGTAAGCGATACACTTGAATCTGTTCTTGATTATGCAGGTTCAGTAAAAGCGAGCTTGAATGGTCAAGCCCTTGATGTAAGTCAAATCAAGGTAGAAGGTCAAACCATTACCTTGACGCTTACAGAAGACCAAGTGAAAGCCAATGGCGGTCAAGCTGTGGAATTGAGCTTCACTGCGAAGATTAAAGCGGGAGCTGATTTGACTCCATATCTAACAGATCGTGGATTCACTGTTCCAAATACGGCTTCTTATGATGCAAACATTCCACATAGACCAGGGCTACACAAAGATTCGAATAAAGTTCCGGTTATCGTTCCAAAAGAACCAGAACCAGAAATTACGAAGAAAATCAACCGTACCTTGGACCACTTGGATGTGGAATACGACGCACCATACATGTATAATGTCAATACCGCTTTGCCAAAAGATATTGATAAGTACAAAGAGTTCACAGTCACAGATACACTCGAACCGGTCTTGGCAATCGCTGATACACCAGTAGCTTATGTAGATGGACGTGATGCAAATGGTGCCCTTGAAACAAGTGTTGAAGGAAATACAGTCACTGTGAAAGTGAAAGATTTCGCTCGATTGAAAGGTTTCAAAGAAATCCAATTGTATATTCCAGCTAAGCTCAAAGCTAACAGTGATTTGAGTGCTTACAAGGACCAATTGGTACCAAACAAAGCAACTGTAAACTTCAAAGATGCGAATGGTCAATCTGGTAACAAGGAAACAAAACCAGTAACGGTGAAACCGCGTGACCCAGAAAAACCAACAGATCCGACACCAGGTGAACCTGCTAAGACAGTTGGACCAGAAAATGGATCAACACCAGGGACTTCATACAACTTGCCAAATGCAACAGATACTTTCCGCTTCGATATCACTACTCTGGTTCCAACGGATCCAGTGGATGAAAATGGAAATGCCAAGAAAGATCAATATGGTCGTCTTGTCAAGACAGATTTGACGAACTTTACGGTCAGTGATGAAATTCATTCAGTTTTGAAAGTCAATAAAGACCGCATCGCTCTTAAAGTTGAAAACGCTCAGTTTGACAAGCTCAAAGTAGCTCTTCAAGCTCAACTTGAACAGGCAGAGAAAGAACTCAAAGCTTTGACAGGTAAGTCAACTGATGAGACCTCAACAGAGAATAACAAGAAGGAAGACCTAAAAGCGGCGGAAGCTAAAGTGGCTGAATTGAAAGCGAAGTTGGAAGCAGCTAAGGCAGCGCAACCAGCTAAACCAGCTGAAACTACAACACCAGCTACTCCAGCAACAGCTGCTGAAGAAACAACACCAGCTACATCTGATTCTTCTGCAACAGAAGATAAGAAACCTGCAACTAGAGAGCCAAGTCAAGGTCTTGCAAGCCTAGAGGCAGAGTTGAAAGCAGCTGAAGAAACCTTGGCTAAGCTTCAAGCACCAGCGGAGAAAGAAGCAGAATTAGCACCAGCTGATAAGAAACAACAACAAGAGAAACTTGAAAATGAAATCAAGAACCTGAAAGAAGCTCAAACTAAGCTTCAAGTGGCTATTGATAAATTGAGTAAGGTTTCAAATGATCGTAGTGAATTAGTAGGTAAAGAGTTGGAAGCAATTGCCACTGTTACTTACGATGAATCTCAAAACATTGTAACTCTTGAAATCAGCGATAAGGATGTTCTCGAAGCCTTGAAGGGAAGTAAAGTAACTCTCGTTCTTTATACCAACTTCAGAGAAGGAACAGATTTTGCACAATTCGCGACAGGTGTACCAAATACAGCTGAAGTAAGCTTTAACCATAATCCAAAGCCAAAAACTACCAACAAAGTTGTGGTGTTCCCACCAACACCACCAACACCAGAAAAACCACAAACTCCGCCACCAGGTGGAACCGTTCCTCCAGCAGAACCTAAGAAAACATTGCCAAATACAGGTTCTGAAGGATCTTCAATCTTTGGAGTACTTGCAGCCCTAGCTCTAGGACTTGCTGGACTTCTAGTTTGGAAGTGTAAAGCTGAACGTTAGTATCATATAGTAAGAGGAGAGTAGAAAAATTTACTCTTCTCCTTACTGTATATTGAAAGTGTTAAGGGAAAAAATAATGAGTAGAAAAAAATTATTAAAGTTAGGGATTTCTATACTTGCTTTAAATGCGCTTGGAGTAGCAACTTATCATGTAGCTCCTGACTTGTATCGAATTCCAACAGTGCATGCAGAAGAGACTCCGGCAGAAGATGAAGAAATTCCAGACGGACAAGAGCGAAACATTGCAAATACGTTCAAAAGAATGCTCAATAATATAGAATCTTCGATTAAGGATTATACAGATAGTCCAGATGAGGAGAATAAAGAACTCCTAGAGGGTGATGTAGAAGAAGCAAAGAATTTTTTTGCGACTGCAAAGAAGGCAATGAAGAGTCCAGAAGGTCAAAAAAGTTTTGCGGCACTTGAAGCTCGTTACAATGAGTTGAAAGCCAAGGCTGAGGCGCTTCTCTCAGGGGGAGATTTAAAAGAAGAACATCAAGAAGTCACAACTACTGAGGAGATTCCTTACCCATCTCGGACAGAAAACAATGCAGACCTCGCTGAAGGTACTCGAAAGGTAAAACAAGCGGGAGAAAAAGGTCAGAAGAAAGTTGTTTGGGATGTTACTTTGGTAAATGGCGTTGAGAAAAAACGTGATAGAAAGAGCCAAACGGTAATTAAAGAACCAGTAGAAGAAATCATCGAAGTTGGAACTAAGAAAACAGGTGTAGAAACCAAAGAAACAGTGACTGTAGAGGAAAAAGTTGCTTTCAAAGAAGAAACGAAAGTAGACCCAGCACTGGATAAAGGCCAAACACGTGTTGAAGAAGGTGAAGAAGGTATTGATGAAGTCACTTATGAAGTGACAAAAGTGGATGGTGTTGAAAAATCTCGTAAAGAAGTTTCACGCAAGACCAAGAAAGCTGCAAAAAACAAGATTACCTATACCGGTGGGAAAGCTGTTGTAACGACTAAGGAAGTAACCAAAACGGAAGAAGTTGCCTTCCAGACTCGTGAGGTTGAAAATGCACTCTTAGCTGAAGGTGTTCGCCGAGTGAAAACAGCTGGGCAAAAAGGTGTTCGTACGATTGTTGAAACAGTGACTTACACAGACGGAGTTGAAACAGGTCGAGTTGAGAAATCAAACACAATCACTACTCCAGCAGTAGACGAAGTTGTCGAAATTGGAACTAAGAAAGCAGCTGTTGTAACGACTAAGGAAGAGACCAAGACAGAAGAAGTTGCTTTCCAAACTAAGGAAGTAACAAATCCAAATCTTCCAGAGGGCAGTCGTCAAGTGAAGACAGCTGGTAAGAAAGGTGTTCGTACGATTGTTGAAACTGTCACTTACACAGACGGAGTTGAAACAGGTCGAGTTGAGAAATCAAACACAATCACCATTCCAGCAGTAGACGAAGTTGTCGAAGTTGGAACTAAGAAAGTAGTAGCCCCAGTTGTAACGACTAAGGAAGAGACCAAGACAGAAGAAGTTGCTTTCCAAACTAAGGAAGTAACAAATCCAGATTTTCCAGAAGGAAGTGGTCAAGTGAAAGCTGTTGGTAAGAAGGGGGTTCGCACCATTGTTTATACAGTGACATACACAGATGGCGTTGAAACAGGTCGTGTTGAGAAATCAAACACAATCACTACTCCAGCAGTAGATGAGATTGTTGAAGTTGGAACTAAGAAAGTAGCTTCTACAACAACCAACGGTAATAAGAATGATACTGCAACAACAGGGAACCAAGCTGAAAGCACTAAGAAAGAAGAAACTGCAAGCCAAGAACAGAAAGTTCTACCAAGCACAGGTACAGCTTCTACCAGTCTTCTTTCAATGATTGGTTTATTTATCGCCGGTCTAGTAGGCTTTGTCGTTCGTAAGAAGGACTAAGGCTCTCTAATATACAAAAGTATCTTTTGTACGAGAAATACTAAAAAGAACCCAGAATTTATTCTTGGGTTCTTTCTTTATAAAAAATTAAATATATTAATGTTTATGTGTGGCTTGAGTACGTTATGAAACTCATAGAGTGATAATAGGATTAACTATAAAACAGTTATTCACATAGTGTAAACGCCTTTTCTAAAATTTTTATATTTTAATTATTCTCACCGAAAATTGACAATCTGGAAATACAAAATAATAAATTTTTATCTATAATCTACTTTTAATTGCCCTTTTTTTGTGTTAAAATGAGATGAATATTTCTTTTGAAATGATTAAATAATCATTTTTAATTTTGGAGGTACATTATGAAATGGAAATATCGCATGAGAATGCCTTTTTCTACTATTTTCAGTAGAAAAAAACAGGCTTTTCTCGGATTAGTCGTTTTACTTTTTTCTATTCTTCTTCTTCCGCTTCAATCTTATGCGGCTTTAGAAGAAATAAAAAACGGAACGGATATCTCAACCTTGGATATTCGTAAGTTTAATTTGAACATCAACAATTTTAGTGTTTTATCTAAATCACAGGCTGTTGATCAGTTTCATTTATCGAATCCCCACTATGAATATCTCTGGGGTGGTGCCTATCCAGGCGAGATGGAAAACTTTACTCTTAAAGTAGATAAAAGTAAAAAACAGGATCAAGTTTTCGAAAATCCTCTTTCTCTAAAATTCACAAATATTGGGACAGTCAATGGTAAACAAGTAGATGCTTATCTAAATTTCAATAAAGTAACCCTACACTATCTTAATACTGCTCAGGCAGAATCTGAGATGAATAGTGCTCAAAAATCTACTGTTGAATTTTTCTCAATTTCTGAATTATGGGAAAGTAGTGCTTTTGAAATTGGGAATGTTCCCTATGTAGATGCGGCTCATGACTACATTATGAATAAGGCTTTTTGGCTTGATGCGGATGTAACAGCAGAGTTGCGTTATGCAGATGGTTCCGAGACAGATTTGAAGTTGGTTATGAAGCCAACAGACATCGATGCAATGGATGCCAACAACTTGAAGGAAACCTTCTATGTTAAAGATTATCAAAATGATGTTAATCTTCGTTTGATGAATAATGCCAATGTTTTAAGACAGGAAGATCAAGGAGATCGAACTGCTTGGGTAGCAACTCAGATTACAAGCGGTAGCTATTCTGAGAACAATATCTCTGGTTTTGCCCTTCGATCAAATAGTAATAGTATGAATTTTGGTTACTCATCAACAGAGGTTGCTTCGGCCGTCTTTGGTCTTTATATTGAAAAAATTGATCCGAGCCCTGTTCTAGCAGTGGATCCTACAGAGATTCCAGCTAAGGAAGGACAAGATGTAACCTATAAAGCTACGTTTAAAGTTCCGGTTCCAGGTAAGGACATTTTAGCAACGCCTTCATCTATCGAAATGGTTCAGAATTTTGATGATCGCTTGGAATATAAAGAACTTAAAGTTGAATCAGGTGGAGTGACTCTGCAAGAAGGACGTGACTATACGATTGAGAAGTCAGGTCAAACAGTTACTGTTAAAATGACACCTGAGTACATAAAATCAAATTCTGCCGCTGAGATTATTATCACTTATAAAACAGCTACCAACAAAAAAGTAGAAGAAAAAGGTCCTGAAAAGATTGACAATACTGTAACATTGCATGTTGATAATTTATCAGCTCCTTCTAATCAGGTAAGCACTGCCCTTCTTTATGAAAAACATCATGAGTTTGTGAGTGGGACCCCAGGTAAAGATCTTCCACAAGAAGTGAAAGACTTGCTTCCAGCGACAGATAAGAACTTGTCTAATGGTACTCAAGTAACGCCAACTCAACCAAGTAAAACAGAAGTGAAGACAGCAGAAGGCACTTGGAGCTTTAAGTCTTATGACAAGGCATCAGAAACCATCAATGGAGCGGACGCCCACTTTGTCGGTACTTGGGAATTCACCCCAGCACCAACTTACAAGGCAACACACGAATTTGTTAGCGGAACGCCAGGCAAAGAACTTCCACAAGAAGTGAAATCCTTGCTTCCTGCAGACCAAACAGACTTGAAAGATGGTAGTCAAGCGACTCCAACTCAGCCAAGTAAAACAGAAGTGAAGACAGCAGAAGGCACTTGGAGCTTTAAGTCTTATGACAAGGCATCAGAAACCATCAATGGAGCGGACGCCCACTTTGTCGGTACTTGGGAATTCACCCCAGCACCAACTTACAAGGCAACACATGAATTTGTCAGCGGAACTCCAGGNAAAGACCTTCCACAAGAAGTGAAANCCTTGCTTCCANCAGANCAAACAGACTTGAAAGACGGTAGTCAAGCGACTCCAACTCAGCCAAGTAAAACGGAAGTGAAGACAGCAGAAGGCACCTGGAGCTTCAAGTCCTACGACAAGGCATCAGAAACCATCAATGGAGCGGATGCCCACTTCGTCGGTACTTGGGAATTTACCCCAGCACCAACTTACAAGGCAACACATGAATTTGTCAGCGGAACTCCAGGCAAAGACCTTCCACAAGAAGTGAAAACCTTGCTTCCATCAGA
>NZ_RJNJ01000009.1:0-125038 GCF_003943825.1 Streptococcus oralis | reverse complement strand
GGTCTTTGTCACTCATTCTCTCTTGAGCGACAACTATATTAGTATATCACAGCTACCTGCCTCTGTCAACAGATTTTTTAAACTTTTTTCAAGTTTTTTTAACCGCAATACACCATAGTCCGTACGGGATTCGAACCCGTGTTACCGCCGTGAAAAGGCGGTGTCTTAACCCCTTGACCAACGGACCTGAGCTTTTCAACTCTTTCTATTATACCGACTTTTTTACCTTTGTCAAGGACTTTTTCACCTCTTTACCGAAATTCTGAAAAGATAAGAGAAAAGAGCCAGTTAAACTGACTCCCTTTATTTATCTTGCCAATTAGTCGCGCGTTCCTCTCCCCACCAGTAAGGGATCAATTCGGCAACCTTAATTGTTTTTCTTGTTTCGTAGTCCATCATGAACTCTGCTTCTTTATTTTCAGAATTCAATTCTAAGATAAATTCCCTGCAGGCGCCGCAGGGCATACCTGATCCTTCGCCGTAGGGAGGTTTATCTCGAAAGGCGAGGATTTTCTTAACTTTAGTTTGTCCTGAAAATTGATACATATTGAAGAGAGCTGCTCGTTCCGCACAAAGATGAAAAACGCCACAAGTGCCCTCCATACAAAATCCTGTGAAGATCTGACCATCTTCTGCTTCTACTGCAGCAACAACATGGTTAGCATAAACAAAGTCAGAAACTTCATGGGGATTGTATAAGGTTCGTGCTTCTTCATACATTTTTTCCCATGTATCCATCGGAAGTCCTTTTTATTTAGAAATCTCTTTCAGCATGTTTTCAATATGCTGGATTGACTTTTCACGTCCGAGTAAGAAAATGGTGTCTGGTAATTCTGGTCCATGCATTTCACCTGATACAGCAATACGAATCGGCATGAAGAGGTTTTTCCCTTTGATACCTGTTTCTTTTTGAACTGCTTTGATTTGTGGGAAGATGTTTTCTGTCACAAATTCCTCATCTGTCATGGCTTCTAGTTTCGCTTTGAAAGCTTCTAGAACAACAGGAACGTTTTCTCCTGCCATGACCTCGCGCTCTGCATCTGTCAACTCTGGGAAATCTGCAAAGAAAAGATCTGTCAATGGAACGATTTCATCCACTGACTTCATTTGTGGTTTGTAGAGTTCCACCATTTTTTCAGACTTGTCAGTCAAACGCCCTGCTTCTTCTAAGTATGGTTTGGCCATTTCAAAGATAGTAGCAAGTTCTGCTCTCTTGATGTAGTCGTTGCTCATCCAGTCCAGTTTCTTCTGGTCGAAGGCTGCTGGAGACTTGCTAAGGCGGTTTTCATCAAAGAGTTTAATCAATTCCTCACGAGAGAAGATTTCGTCTTCCCCACCAGGGTTCCAGCCAAGAAGGGCAATAAAGTTAAAGACTGCTTCTGGAAGATAGCCTTTTTTACGGTAGTCTTCGATAAACTGAAGGGTGTTAGTGTCCCGTTTAGACAATTTTTTACCCGTTTCAGAGTTGATGATCAAAGTCATGTGACCGAACTCTGGTGCTTCCCATCCAAGCGCTTCATAAACCATAAGCTGTTTTGGAGTATTAGCAATATGATCATCACCACGGATAACGTGAGAGATTTGCATATCGTGGTCATCAATCACAACAGCAAAGTTGTAAGTTGGGTAGCCATCTTTCTTTTGAATCNCCCAGTCACCGCCGATATTGCCACCTTCAAACTCGATATCACCTTTGACCATATCATGCCACTTGTAGATACCAGACTCATTGACAGCCAAACGAACAGTTGGGATGATACCGGCTGCTTCACGTTCTGCGATGTAAGTTGCTTTTTCTTCTTCGCTCATGCCAAGATATTCATTGATGTAACGTGGTGTTTCGCCAGCTGCTTCTTGGCGTTCGCGCTCAGCCGCCAACTCTTCTTCTGTAACGTAAGATTTGTAGGCTTTTCCTTCAGCTAGCAATTGGTCGATGTATTTTTGATAGAGTTCCAAACGCTCTGATTGGCGATAGTTTTCATGAGTTTCTGGACTTTCATCCCAGTCAATCCCCAACCAGCGAAGATTTTCAAGCTGAGAACGTTCACCATCCTCAACATGGCGTTTACGGTCTGTATCTTCGATACGGATGATAAAAGTTCCACCATGATGGCGTGCGTAAAGGTAGTTAAACAATGCTGTACGGGCATTTCCGATGTGTAGTAGTCCTGTTGGACTTGGTGCGTAGCGTACGCGGATATCTTTTGACATAGTTTCTCCTATAAAGTCTCTAGGCGTCTGCCTTTTTGCTTTCTATATTATATCACAAGTCTCGCCTGAGTCCAATGTCTACGAATAAAGAGAGTAAAAAGAGTGGACAAGCCACTCTTTTCTTCTATTATAGACGTGCGTTAAGCTCCTTGCTCAATTCTTCAAATCCTGGTTTTCCAAGAAGGGCAAACATGTTGCGTTTGTAGGCTTCAACACCTGGTTGGTCAAATGGGTTGATGGCATTCAAGTAACCTGAAAGGGCAATTGCCAATTCGAAGAAGTAGATAGTGTAACCAAGAGTAAAAGCGTCTTGCTCAGGAAGAGTTACGTACATGTTTGGCACATCACCGTCAGTGTGGGCAAGAAGAACACCGTCAGTCGCTTTTTTGTTTACAAAGTCAACGTCTTTTCCTTGAAGGTAACCAAGTCCGTCAAGGTCTTCTTCCAAAGTAGGAATGATCACGTTCTTACGTGGTTTGTCAACACGGACAACTGTTTCAAACATGATGCGAGTTCCTTCTTGGATAAATTGACCAAGTGAGTGCAAGTCAGTTGAGAAGTTTGCTGAAGTTGGGTAGATTCCTTTTTGGTCTTTCCCTTCTGATTCACCAGCCAATTGTTTCCACCATTCTGAGAAGTATTGAAGTGATGGCTCGTAGTTTACCAAGATTTCAGTAGCGTAGCCTTTACGGTAAAGGATGTTACGAACTGCTGCGTATTGGTATGCTTCGTTTTCAGCAATCTTGTCTGAAGTGTAGTCTTTACGAGCTGCGTTCGCACCTTCCATGAGGGCTTTGATATCAGCTCCTGATGCAGCGATTGGAAGCAAACCAACTGCTGTCAATACTGAGAAGCGTCCACCGATGTCATCTGGAACTACAAATGTTTCCCAACCATTTGCATCTGCTTCAACCTTAACAGCACCTTTTTGGCGGTCAGTTGTAGCGTAGATACGTTTGTTAGCTTCTTCTTGACCGTATTTCTTAACCAAAAGTTCTTTAAAGACACGGAAAGCGATGGCTGGTTCTGTTGTTGTACCTGATTTAGAAATCACGTTTACTGAGAAGTCTTTGTCAGCTACGTACTCTACCAAGTCAGCAAGGTAAGTAGATGAGATTGAATTTCCAGCGTAAAGGATTTGTGGAGCTTTGCGCTCTTCTTTTGTTTGCAAGTTAGCAAAGTGGTGGTTCAAGAAGTCAATAGCTGCTTTGGCACCAAGGTAAGATCCACCGATACCAATCACAACCAAGACATCGCTATCTGACTTGATTTGCTCAGCAGCTTTCAAGATGCGGTCGAATTCTTCACGGTCGTAGTTTTCAGGAAGGTCCAACCAACCCAAAAAGTCGCTACCAGCACCAGTTCCTTTACGAATCAATTCGTCTGCAGCTGTTACTTGTGCTTGCATGTATTCCACTTCATGTGGGGCAACAAATTTGTCTAAAACTTTTGAATAATCAAATTTAATATGTGACATGATAATCCTCCAAAATTTCTTCTTTTCTATCATAACGCTTACCTTCGATTTTTTCAAGCTTTTTTATTGAATTTGCCCAATTTTTATCAGAATTCAAACGTTTGCGTAAATTTGCTAAAATATAAAAAATCTGAAAGGGCGAATAAAAACGGCTAGAGATTCTAACCGTTACAATTCATTTAATAAATACTCAAATAGTTCTAAATTGCCGTCTTCTTCATTGACCAGAAATTCTGGATGCCACTGCAAGCCGATGATACGATGCTCGTCGATAGACTCAATCGCTTCGATGGTCTGGTCTCTTGGATCAATAGCAGTTACACGGAAATTAGGTGCCAGATCTTTGATACTTTGACGATGGACTGAGTTAACCTGACTTTCTTTGCCAAACAACTTAGCCACCACACTCCCTTCTACTGTCTCAATAGTATGAGAGGTCCCAAAAGGCAAGCCTTGCCAGTGACCTTCAATTTCTTGGTAGAGAGTGCCACCAAAAGCAACATTGACCAGCTGAACACCGCGACAGATTGCCATAATTGGTTTATTCTGACGGAGCGCTTCTTTCAGGAGAGCTAGTTCAAACTCATCGCGTACAAGGTTGTAATCATCGCTCTCAATGGTTTTTTTCTCTCCATAAAACTGAGGATGGACATTTTGCCCACCTGTCAAGATGAGTTTGTCAATCATTTCCACATAATCGCGCACAATGGACTCATCTCCTACAGGAATCACTAAAGGGAGACCGCCGACTTGACGAATGCTCTCTGCAAATTTACAGGATACAGATGAGTGGATGTTTTTTCCTTCTGCATCTACAGGACATAGATTTGCAGCAACTCCTACAACCGTTCTAGCCATGATGTGTCTCCTTTCGATTTTCTTGCGACAGTCTTATCTTATCACTCCAACCCTTTCCTGTCTAATATGTTTTTTTAAAGACCGTGATAAGTATTTTTTATGGATAAGAAAAAGCTGCCCAATAAGGACAACTTCTTTTTTATTCGAAGACAAATTGATTGTGATACAGTTCTGAGTAGAAGCCACCGAGCTTGAGCAACTCGTGATGATTTCCACGTTCAATGACCTCTCCATCTTTGAGGACAATGATCTGATCAGCATTGAGGATGGTCTTGAGACGATGGGCAATGACAAAACTGGTTCGACCTGCTACAACTGCCTCCATGGCATGTTGAATCTTGCTTTCTGTTACGGTATCCACATTGGAAGTCGCTTCATCTAAGATTAGGACTTGAGGATCTGTCATCAAGGTCCGGGCGATGGAAATCAATTGTTTCTGACCAGTTGAGAAGATGTTTTGCTCATCATCAATAAGGGTATCATACTTGTCAGGCAAGCTTTCAATGTAGTCATGAATATGAGTTGCCTTGGCAGCTGCTTCGACCATTTCCTGACTGGCATCTGGCACTCCAAAGCGGATATTGTCTCGAATCGTTCCACTAAACAAGACCGAATCCTGCAAGACAATCCCGACCTTGCTCCGCAGACTGTCCAAGTCGTAGTCACGGATGTCTTTGCCATCAAAAGAAATGCTACCTGCATCCACATCGTAGAAGCGATTGATAAGGTTCATGATGGTCGTTTTCCCTGAACCAGTCGGACCGACAACTGCTATCATCTGCCCCTTAGGAGCTGAAATGCTAACATCTTTTAAAATCGGCTTGTCTGGCACATAAGAGAAATCAATGTGACTGATTTCAACACCTTCTCGCAATTCCGTAAAGGCAGGCGCATTTTGCGGGCGAATCTCTTCTTCTGCATCGAACATTTCTTGGATACGATCCGCCCCAGTAAAGGCCAACTGGAGGCTCCCCCAACTCGCAGCCACCTGGATAATTGGCTGGTAGTACTGCTGAGAAAATTGGGTAAACATGACAATCAAACCTAGGGCTGTTGTTGTTTCGATACTTGAATCGTTCAGCAAGACAGCAGAACCTGCAAAAATAACGATGGCCGTATTGACCAAGCTCATCCCATTCATAACTGGAAAGAGGATACCTGAGAACATTCTCCCTTTAAAGGTTGCCTTGCGCACGCGCTCATTTTGCTCCACAAAGCCTGCTACGATGTCATCTTGAATTCCTTGTACAATAACAGCTTTCTGTCCAGAAATACTCTCATCCATGTAGGCGTTGAGTTTCCCTACCTCTTTTTGCTGTAGATTGGTGTACTTGCGGGCCATTTTCACGATGAAGACCAACATGAGAAAGGCTACTGGGGTGCTAGCTACTGTTATCAGGGCTAGTGTCACATTTCTTGAAAACATGACAAAGATCAAACCGATGTAAAGAGCAATATTGCTCATGACCTGAACTAGGCTTTCATTGAAGGCTTGAAGGATGTTATCCAAGTCACTCGTGAAGCGAGAAAGGATGTCCCCATCCTGATGGCGGTCAAAGAAAGAAACGGTCAAACGGGAAAGTTTGCCAAAGAGACCCTTACGCATCTCGTTTGTTGACTCAGCAATCACACGGGTCATCAAGGTCATGTAAATCAAACTGGATACCACTAAGGCGAGAACAACCAGAGCTAGATTCAGCATCAGAGCTGATAAACTCTGCCAGGCTAGTTCAGAAGTCCCATTTTGATAAGCTAGAACTAGGTTAGCGAGCTCTGTTACTGCTTGACCTGAAAAAACAGGAAAGAGGGCTTGGGCAATCGTCGCAACTGCAACCATCAGAACCACAATGACAAAGGAGAACTTGTAAACTTTAAAATAATTCCAGAAAAATCGAACGGTTTTCATTTTATTCCTCCTTTCCCTTTTGTGTTTCGTAGATTTCGCGGTAGACGGCATTGTTAGCTACCAAGTCTGCATGCCTTCCTTCTCCAATCAAGCGTCCTTGGTCCAAGACCAAAATCTTGTCTGCATGGACGACTGAACTGATCTTTTGAGCGATGATAATGGTTGTCGTCCCTTTCAGGTCTTTATTCAAAGCTTCCTGCACGAGTCTCTCTGACTTGGCATCCAAGGCCGAAGTCGAATCGTCAAAAATCAGGATACGGGGATTGCTGACAATCCCACGGGCAATGGACATCCGTTGTTTTTGTCCACCAGAAAAATTGGTGCCTCGTTCTTCGACCTGGCTCTCAAATTTGTTTTCCATGCGTCCGATAAATTCACTGGCTTGGGCAATCCGTGCTGCACGTTCCATTTCTGACACGCTGGCATTGCCTTTCCCTTGACGAAGATTATCTGCAATGGTCCCGCTAAAGAGAATAGCACGTTGCAAGACAATGGAAACTGTTTTACGCAAGGTTCCCTCGCTGATGTCTCGAATATCCTTGCCTCCAATCTTGATAGATCCCTCCTGCGGATCAAAAAGGCGTGGAATTAACTGAGCTAGGGTGGACTTCCCTGCTCCAGTCGCCCCAACCACACCGACCATCTGACCAGGCGCAATTTCAAAGGTCACATTCTTCAGCATAGGCTCATCGTCATTGGGATAGGTAAAGGTCACATTTTCAAAAGAGAGACTTCCTTCTAACTCTTCGTCTGGGAGATCTTTAAATGTCATCGCTGGCTCGGTATCTAGAATTTCGCGGATACGACGCAAGGAAATCATGGCACGACTGACAGAATTTCCTAAAAATCCAACCATGATGATGGTAAAGATAATCTGGCTGAGATAGTTGATAAAGGAAGCAATCGAGCCCACAACAGATGGATCTGACTGAGCCATGCCTGCCACCAACCAGATAGAGAGGAAGACTGCCCCATAGCCGACTAGCATCATAACAGGTTCTATAACTGAGAAGGCATAACCGATATAAAGATTTTGGCCGAGAAGTTCATCAGAAACATCGGTAAATTTGTCAAATTGTGCTTTTTCTTGTACAAAGGATTTGACCACGCGCACACCACGTAAATTTTCTTTGGCGATAGCATTAATCCGTTCAAGAAGGGTTTGAAACTTAGCAAATCGTGGTCCCATCATTCCCATCATGATGGCTGTTAGTGCAAAGATCAAGAGCACCATGAGGACAATCACCCACCAAAGTGATGGAAGAGTGTGAACCGCCAAGATAAAGGAACCGATAAAGAGAAGAGGGAGACGGAAAAGAATTTGAAAAGCCATCATCACCACGTTCTGAATTTGGTTGATATCATTGGTCATACGGACGACAAGGTTACCCGCATTGAATTGCTCGATATTGGCATAAGAAAAAGTCTGGATCTTGCGAAAAGCGTCTTCACGAAGGTCCGAAGACACTCCTTGAGCAATGTAGGCTGCAAGTGTTACATTGACCCCACCTGCAACCAGACCGACTAGGGCTACTCCTATCAGCCAAGCGCCAATACTATAAATAGCCTCATTTTGTCCGACCAGCAAAGCCTCTAACACCTCTTGCAAATAGCGCGGTTGCAAGAGCGAACTCGCAACCATCAAGCCTGTCATCATTAAGGATGCCAAGGCCTGCCATTTATAGGTTTTTATTTTTTTAATGAGCATATTTCCTCCTAATAAAATAGATAAAGGGAGCGACATCCTGCGTCAGCTCCTTCTCATTCGTTCATATTGATGCTATTCTAGCAAAAAAGAGGCATCTTGTCAAAGAAGTCTCCTTATTATAAATTAGTGCGCTTTCATCTACAGGTGATGCATGAAAAGGCTTTTTATGGTAAAATGAAAGGAAGAACTCTTACAAGGAGGAAAAGATGAAGAAACAAACCATCGCTGTCTTGGGTCCTGGTTCTTGGGGAACTGCCCTTTCGCAGGTCCTAAACGACAATGGACACGAGGTTCGAATTTGGGGAAATATTTCTGACCAAATTGATGAAATCAATAACCAACATACAAACAAACGCTACTTCAAAGATATCCTACTCGACGAAAAAATCAAAGCCTATCATGACTTGGAAGAAACACTAAAGGATGTGGATGCTGTTTTATTTGTGGTCCCAACAAAAGTAACGAGACTGGTTGCCCAACAAGTAGCAAAGGTGCTTGATCACAAGGTTGTCATCATGCATGCCTCCAAAGGATTGGAACCAGATAGCCACAAACGTCTATCAACTATTCTTGAAGAGGAAATTCCAGTCGATCTCCGTAGTGAAGTCGTCGTTGTTTCAGGACCTAGCCACGCTGAGGAAACTATTGTGCGGGATATTACTTTGATCACTGCAGCCTCTAAAGACCTTGAAACGGCCCAGTACGTCCAAAATCTCTTTAGCAATCACTACTTCCGTCTCTATACTAATACGGATGTTATCGGAGTTGAAACCGCTGGTGCTCTCAAAAACATTATCGCAGTTGGCGCTGGAGCACTACATGGTCTAGGATTTGGCGACAATGCCAAGGCGGCTATCATTGCCCGTGGCTTGGCTGAAATCACCCGTCTAGGGGTCGCTCTTGGAGCTAACCCTCTGACTTATAGCGGGCTTTCTGGAGTTGGAGATTTGATTGTAACGGGAACATCTGTCCACTCTCGTAACTGGAGGGCAGGTGATGCTCTCGGTCGTGGAGAATCCCTCGCAGACATCGAAGCAAACATGGGCATGGTCATCGAAGGCATTTCAACAACTCGAGCAGCTTACGAGCTGGCTCAGGAATTGGGTGTCTACATGCCAATCACACAGGCTATTTACCGAGTCATCTACGAAGGTGTCAACATCAAAGAAGCAATCACTGACATCATGAGCAATGAATTTAAAGCAGAAAACGAATGGTCGTAGACCCTTATAGAAAGGAACATCATGAAACAAAAAGTCAGAAAAGCAGTCATCCCTGCAGCTGGATTGGGAACTCGCTTCCTCCCAGCAACTAAGGCCTTGGCCAAGGAAATGTTGCCAATCGTAGACAAGCCAACTATCCAGTTTATCGTTGAAGAAGCCCTCAAATCTGGAATCGAAGACATCTTGGTTGTTACTGGTAAGTCAAAACGTTCCATCGAGGACCACTTCGATTCAAACTTCGAATTGGAATATAACCTTAAAGAAAAAGGGAAAACCGATCTTTTGAAGCTGGTTGATGAGACAACCGGCATGCGCCTGCATTTTATCCGCCAAACACATCCACGTGGTCTCGGCGATGCTGTTTTGCAAGCCAAGGCTTTTGTCGGAAATGAACCTTTTGTCGTTATGCTTGGTGATGATTTGATGGATATCACCAACGAAAAAGCTGTTCCGCTCACCAAACAACTCATGGATGACTACGAGCGTACGCACGCGTCTACTATCGCTGTCATGCCAGTCCCTCACGACGAAGTCTCTGCTTACGGGGTTATTGCTCCACAAGGCGAAGGAAAAGACGGCCTTTACAGCGTTGAAACCTTCGTTGAAAAACCAGCGCCAGAGGACGCTCCTAGTGACCTTGCTATCATCGGACGCTACCTCCTCACTCCTGAAATTTTCCAAATCCTCGAAAACCAAGCTCCAGGTGCAGGAAATGAAATTCAGTTGACAGATGCAATCGATACCCTCAATAAAACACAACGTGTATTTGCTCGTGAGTTCAAAGGGGCTCGTTACGATGTTGGAGACAAGTTTGGCTTTATGAAAACATCCATTGACTACGCGCTCAAACACCCACAAGTCAAAGACGACTTGAAAGACTATCTCATCCAACTTGGAAATGAGTTAGCTGAGGGGGAATAGAAGAAAAGCAAAGCTCTTAAATAAGGGCTTTGTTTTTTGTTGAATCTTGCAATAAAAAAGCCATCTTTGCAGATGACTTATTAGCAACCGAATCGGTGCTCATTTAACTATTCCCCCCTACACATAGGTCATTCCCTTATAGCATAGGAAAATAGCTAGTGCGATAAAAAGTACGGTTGCTCCGATTCGCTGGCTAGTACTGTACATTCTTCTCTCCCATTTGACTGGAAAGATAACTGCTAGAAAGGCACCTCCTACTGCACCTCCGATATGGCCTGCTAGGCTGATTCCTGGAATCAGAACACTTCCGACAATATTAATCACAAAAAGTGTCAGATAGGATTGCCCCAACTGCTGAATATAGGGGTTGCGAGTTGCGTAACGCAAGACGATAATCGCAGCAAATAACCCGTATAGGGAAGTGGATGCCCCAGCAGCGACAACTTTCGGTGTGAAAGCAAAAACAAAGAGATTGCCCATCATTCCAGATAATAGATAGAGAAAGAAGAACTGCTTAGAACCGAAAATCTCCTCAACCTGTCGTCCAAGAAAGTAGAGCGAAATCATATTGACAATGAAATGCTCCCATCCAATGTGCACAAATATAGCCGAAAAAAGGCGCCATATCTGCTCAGGGAACAGGCGAATGATCGGTCCATACATGGCTCCAAACTGAAGCAGGGTATCTGCTCGTTCAAAATTTAAACCTGTAAAAACCAACATCAAGAGAAATACCAATGCTGTCACTAGGAGGAAGAAACTAGTCACAGGATAACGTTTATCAAAGATTTCCTTCATAGATTAGCACCTCCTGGACGGGAATATCATGGTTTTCCGAGTTAAACTCCTGAACTTGACAAGGATAGATTGTACTCATGGTATGCCCAGCAAAATGCTCCAGATAGCGGTCGTAGTATCCTCCACCATATCCAATCCGATAGCCCTCAGTTGTAAAAGCCAAACCCGGAACATGGATTAAGTCAATCTGAGACGGATCCACAACTTCCAAGTCTCCTTGCGGTTCCAGTAAACCAAAGGAAGTTTTTACCAACTGCTGCGGATCGTAGACCACAAACTCCATGCGCCTCTGGGGATAGGTTTTGGGTATCAGGACCTTCTTGCCGTCCTTCAGCGCCTGCTCAATCAGTTCCTGCGTTTGAAATTCATGAGGGAAGGAGAGATAGGTTGCGATGGTCTTAGCTTCTTGGTAAAAGGGGTGACGTAAGAAACACTCAGTTAAAGCTCGATCCATAGCCTGTTTTTGCTCCTGAGATAAAGCCTTCATTTCGTGTAAAACTTGCTTTCGTAGTTCTGCTTTCATAGACAATTCCTCTACTCTGCTGCCTTCTTTTTCAGGAAACTAGATACTGCTTCCACCCCAACGGCTAAGGCTTCTTCCTTAGGACTCATCTGTGGGTGATGAAGGGCGTAGGGACTGTCGATACCTAGCCAGAACATAACGCCATCTACCTTCGAAAGGAGGTAACCAAAGTCCTCACCTGTCATAGCAGGCTCGATATCAATCAACTCAATTCCCTCTTTCTCTTCAAAAAAGTCCATCAGTTCACGCGCCAAGGCCGGATTATTCTCAACAGGTAGGTAGCCTCCTTGCTTGAGTTCTACTTCGACTTCCATATCAAAGGCTGCTGCAACCCCTTCTGCGACTGTCTTGATTCTTTTTTGTACCAAGAGGCTCATGTCTTGAGTCAAGGCGCGAATGGTTCCGTGTAAAAATGCTGTGTCTGTAATGACATTGTTGGTTGTTCCAGCTTGGAAAACACCAAAGGTCACCACTGCTCCCTCAATTGGGTTGACATTGCGGCTGACAACTGACTGTACTTGGGTTACAAAGTAACTAGCAGCCACCAAGGCATCATTGGCCTCATGCGGGAAGGCTGCGTGCCCACCTTTCCCTTTGAAACGAATCTTCACCTCACAAGTCCCTGCAAAGAGTGTATGGTTATTGGTCGCAATCTGTCCAACCTTTAGGTCTGGACGAACATGGAGACCATAAAACTGGTCTGGTAGCCAGTCCCCAAAAGCGCCATCCTCATACATGAGCATCCCACCTGCTTCATTTTCTTCAGCAGGCTGAAATAGGAAGAGCAGATTATTCTTGGGTTGCTCCTCAAGGGCACGCTCGAGACAGCCCAAGGCAATAGTCATATGAAAATCATGGCCACAGGCATGCATGCGACCTTGGTGCTGAGAGGCAAAAGGCAGTCCTGTTTGTTCGACGATAGGCAGACCATCAATGTCTGTTCGCCAACCAATGGTTCGTTCCGGCTGACTTCCCTGCAGGTAGACCAAAATCCCTGTTCGCCAAGTTCGAACTTGAACAAAATCCTTGCCCACAGTCAATTTCTCAATCACATCCAGCAAATAAGCCTGAGTCTTGAACTCCTCCAAGCCAATCTCTGGAATCTGGTGTAAATCTCGTCTAGTCTGAATCAAATCTAACATCTATCTGTCCTCCTATATAGCAGAAAGAGGCTGGAAAAAGGGTTCCGCCTCTTTTTTACTTTTACAATTACAAGGTACGAAGCGCATCCTCTAGCGCTGTTTTTTGTTGGGTTTGGGCATCAATTTCTTTGATGATGCGAGCTGGAACACCTGCTACAACCACATTTTCTGGAACATCTTGGGTAACAATAGCTCCTGCTGCAACAACTGAACCACTACCGATTTTGACTCCCTCGATAACCACTGCATTGGCACCGATAAGAACATTGTCTCCGACACGGACTGGTTCAGCACTAGCTGGCTCAATCACACCCGCCAAAACTGCACCTGCACCAACGTGGCTGTTTTTTCCAACAATGGCACGTCCACCAAGGATGGCACCCATGTCAATCATGGTTCCTGCACCGATTTCAGCACCGATATTGATAACAGCTCCCATCATGATAACAGCATTGGCACCAATTTCAACCTGGTCACGTATAATAGCACCTGGCTCGATACGAGCGTTGATAGCACGTTTATCTAACAAAGGAACTGCAGAATTACGAGCATCTTGCTCGACAACATAATCTTGATTTTCTACTAAACCTTCAAGAAGCGGAGCCACGTCCTTCCAGTCTCCAAATAAAACATTTCCTAGTTTGACAACAGAGCTTGGTACAGCAGTTGCAAGTTGTCCTTCAAAGGTTACTTTGACACTGGTTTTCTTTTCTGCATTAGCGATAAATTGGATAATTTCTTGAGCGTTCATTTTTGTAGCAGTCATAGGTGCCTCCTGGTTCGTTATAATGATACCTATTCTACCAAAAAAGGCCCCAAATTTGAAGCCTTAACTATCAAATAATCATCTTTACTGGGCTTGTTTTGCTTCTTCTACAGATAAGAAAATCATCGGAACGATAATCAACACCATAGCTAAAGCCAAAAAACCATCCATGACCAATCCCAGAAAAAGAACACTTAATAAAGCTGAAGAGAGCGGTTCGCTAGCGCTCACCACCGATACAACCAGCGGGGAAACAAGTGACACAGCCTTCATAGATAGGAAGAAGGCAAAAGCAGTACCAAACACAGCAATCGTCAGACAAATCAGCACACTTACCAGATCCACTTGAAAACTTATCCGATAAATAGGGTAAAGGAAATTACTAAAGAGTCCTGCCAGAATCATCCCCCAACCAACAGTTGGAACGAAACCGTAGCGCCGTGCAAAACGTTGGGGCAGGATAACATTAAACATGACCCCTACTGCACTAAGCAAACCTGTCACTAGAGCCAAAGGTGTCATGGACAACTGGGACAAGTCCCCTTTTGTGGCCATCAAAAAAACACCTAGCATGGCAATCAAAACATAGAGCACAGCTGTAATCGAAGCCTTCTTCTGGTAAACGATTCGATTGTAAAACAGGATAAAAACTGGGCTGATAAATTGTAAAATGGTTGCCGTCGTCGCATTGGAATACTCAACACAAAGATAAAAGAAAAACTGCACAGAAAAAATACCTAGAATAGCATAGGCTAAAAAAGGTAGATAATTTTTCTTATCACGCCAGATGTCCAACAAGTGGCTACGCAACTGAAAGGCAGATAGGCCTAAAACCAAACNCCCCGCCACTAGTAAACGCATAGAAGTAATCCATCCAGAAGACACTGGATAATGAGTGAAAAAATACTCTCCTAAAATCCCACAAATTCCCCAGATTAGGCCTGAGAGTAGCGAGTATAGTGTTCCCTTAACAATCTTTTTCTGATAATGATTCATATTATTATTGTAACACGAAACCAACAAAGAAAAAAGTAGCAACAAGGAGAAATTACTAACCTTGCTACTACTCTTTCTTAACGATTAAATAGACGTGAACGTCCTGAAGAACCACTTTGAGTATTCCCACTCGAACTTGAACTTCCAGAGCTACTGCTTGAACTTGAGCTTGGAGGAGTCACTGCTGGAATGCTCCCTAGAATATTCTTCCATGCGTTCAGATAATCTGCATCGCTTCCTCCAATAGCAAAGCGATAGGTGGTCACTGGGGCGCCTTCTTTAGTCGCCCAGTAGCTCGTTACTGTTGATCCAGAAACTTCTATTTCTTTCCCATTGATGGAAACCTTGCCTGGTTTTTGCCCTGTAGAACGAAGAACTTGTGACTTGGTCACACTTGGATCCAGGTTAAAGCGCTCATTCCCCCATATTCCAGGTTCAGCTTGCTGGATAGCATTGACCAAGTGGGCCATATAGTTGGCATTGCGGTAGTGGCCTGCTCCTTTGGCTAGCGGTCTGTTGTCGTCGTGACCTAACCAGCCACCCAAAGTCAAGCGAGGTGTAGAAAGCATGAGCCACATATTTTCATCTTCATTGGTTGTACCAGTTTTTCCAATCCAGTCAGCACGAGCTAGGGATGGATTGATAGTCGTCAAGTCCGTCTGGAAACTTGAGGTAATCCGAGACGAGATAACATCCCGAAGGAGACTTTGCATGATGGTTGCTGTCGCTTTCGAATAAACTTGGACAGGTTCATCCTTGTGCTCGTATACCACTCGACCATCCGTTGACTCGATCTTCGCAATCATATGTTTCTTATGGTAAACTCCATTGTTGGCCAGAGTTTGATACCCGTTGGTATGCTGGGCAACTGTAACGTCAATCCCCCCACCCATCGGTAAACTTTCAATCCCATATTCTGGGATTTCGTAACCCATTTTTTCCATATAGCCTTTGACATCAACACCCTTCTCTCGAAGCGTACGATACGTCCAGTAGGCTGGGATATTCCATGAGTAGTTAAGGGCTTCTCCCAATGTCATCATGCCCGTACCAGGACTATTGACATACATGATGGGGTTCCCGTTTGAGAAGTTGGTAGGATAGTTTGATAAGATACTTGCACTTCCCATCAAACCTTGGTCAATAGCGATACCATAGGCCAATATAGGTTTTGTGGTTGAAGCTGGAGAACGCTTGGTATCGATAGCGTGATTGTTCTGATTTTCTTGATAATTACGACCACCAACAAATCCAAGGATCGCTCCCGTTTGATTGTCCATGAGGACATTCCCCACCTCAGGCTTGCCTGTCGAATCATCTAGCAGATAGCCGTAGGTCGCAACCGCATTTTGCATCGCAGCATGAACGTTTTTATTGATAGTTGTCGTAATTTTATATCCACCATTTTCAATTTCCTTAGTGGCTAAATCACGATAGGATTTCTGAATGGACTCATTCTTTAATTCTTGCGCAGAGACATTATCTCGTTGGACAAGGTAGTCGTACATGCGGTCAGTAGCTTCTGCCAAGGTTGCATAGTAGAGATAGTCACGCGAAGTACCACTAACACTACCTGATGGTAGGAAGTCTTTCTTAAAGTCATAATCTTTGTACTTATCGTAGTCTTCCTGACTTAGAGCTCCTGTCCGGTACATGTTGTAGAGGACATCCTTGGCACGCTTAATTCCCAAAGCCATGTCCTCATCACTCTTCATACTACCATCAGATTCATAAGGAGAATAACTGATTGGACTCTGTGGCAATCCTGCGATAAAGGCAGCTTGAGGGACCGTTAAATCCGAAGCATTGACCCCAAAGATTCCTTCCGCAGCCTGCTGGGCACCTGCAATATTTTGACCTTTATGATTGCGACCAAAAGGAGCTATGTTAAGGTAGGTTGTCAAAATCTCATCCTTATCCATGGCCCTTTCTAAAGCAAGAGCATCAATAATCTCTTTAGCCTTACGAGCTAGAGTTGGAGCATCCCCCACCACTTGCTGCTTGATGACCTGCTGGGTCAAGGTCGAACCACCACTAGACGAGCCTAGACCGACAAAGGTTCCCAAGGTCGCACGAATAACGGCCTTAGGCACAACTCCCTTGTGCTCATTGAAATGTTCGTCCTCTGTCGCAACAATGGCTTTCTTAAGGTTATCTGAGATAGCATCTGAAGCGACTGAAGTGCGCAACAAATCGCCCTCGATCGAGGCAATGGTACTGCCGTCAGAATAAGTGATTTCTGAGATGGAAGCAATATCCTTCACTTGCTTGACCAACTCTTCTGCTTGAGGTACCTGGGCCTTGTCAAATAGAGCGACTCCATAACCCATAGCCACACCAGCGCCAAACAGCCCACCGATAAAGCCTAAGATAAAGAGAGTGTTAAAGACTATTTTAAACCCACTCAAAATCTTAGCAAAAATAGACCCTGCCCTTCTAACTTTGTCAGAAGAGGTCCCCTTTTTACTGGTTTTCTTATTAGCTAGTTTTTCTGCTAGTCTTTTCTTCCATTTTGCAATTCGTTGCATTAGCTGCTGGAAAAAATGCAGCATTTTTGTTTTTAATTCATTAATTCTTTCTTTCATGAATGTCCTCGCTTTCTCTATTATACCATAAAAGGGAAACTTTCAATAAAATAGCCACTTTCTTCCCTATTCCACTAGGCTATTAATCAAGTTTGTGATACAATAGGTAGAAACAATATTTTATAAAGGAGAAAAGACACATGCACATTTTTGATGAGCTAAAAGAGCGTGGTTTGATTTTTCAAACGACTGATGAAGAAGCTTTGCGTAAAGCCCTAGAAGAAGGTCAAGTTTCTTATTATACTGGCTACGATCCAACTGCTGACAGCCTTCACCTAGGCCACCTTGTCGCAATCTTGACTAGCCGTCGTTTGCAACTAGCAGGTCACAAACCTTATGCGCTCGTTGGCGGTGCTACAGGTCTCATCGGAGATCCGTCCTTCAAAGATGCTGAGCGTAGTCTCCAAACAAAAGACACAGTAGAGGGCTGGGTCAAGTCTATCCAAGGACAACTTTCTCGCTTTCTTGACTTTGAAAATGGTGAAAATAAAGCTGTCATGGTCAACAACTACGACTGGTTTGGCAGCATCAGCTTCATTGACTTCCTCCGTGATGTCGGAAAATACTTCACTGTCAACTACATGATGAGTAAGGAGTCTGTGAAGAAACGTATTGAAACAGGGATTTCTTACACTGAGTTTGCCTACCAAATCATGCAAGGTTATGACTTCTTTGTCCTTAACCAAGAGCACAATGTAACCCTTCAAATCGGTGGTTCTGACCAATGGGGAAATATGACTGCAGGTACCGAATTGCTTCGTCGTAAGGCTGACAAGACTGGTCACGTGATTACTGTGCCACTCATCACAGATGCAACTGGTAAGAAATTTGGTAAATCTGAAGGAAACGCAGTCTGGCTCAATCCTGAAAAGACTTCCCCATACGAAATGTACCAATTCTGGATGAACGTCATGGATGCAGACGCTGTTCGCTTCTTGAAGATCTTTACTTTCTTGTCACTGGATGAGATTGAAGAGATCCGCAAACAGTTTGAAGCAGCTCCACACGAACGCTTGGCTCAGAAAGTCTTGGCTCGTGAAGTCGTAACACTTGTTCACGGAGAAGAAGCCTACAAAGAAGCCCTCAACATCACTGAGCAACTCTTTGCAGGAAACATCAAAAACCTTTCTGTCAAAGAACTTAAACAAGGACTTCGTGGAGTACCAAACTACCAAGTACAAGCAGACGAAAACCACAATATCGTGGAACTCCTTGTGTCATCTGGTGTGGTGAACTCCAAACGCCAAGCCCGTGAAGATGTTCAAAATGGAGCCATCTACGTCAACGGCGACCGTATCCAAGACCTTGACTATGTCTTGAGTGACACAGATAAGTTAGAAAACGAACTAACTGTTATCCGCCGCGGTAAGAAAAAATACTTCGTTCTTACATACTAAAAAAGCAGACTGGAGGCATTTGCCATCCAGTCCTTTTTTTGCTAGACTAAAACTATGAATACAAACCTCAAACCCAAACTCCAACGCTTTGCTACTGCGACTGCCTTTGCCTGCCCCATCTGTCAAGATAATCTGACCTTGGTCGAAACTAGTCTCAAGTGTAGCAATCGCCATTCTTTTGACTTGGCAAAATTCGGCTATGTCAATCTAGCTCCGCAAATCAAGCAATCGGCCAACTACGACAAGGAAAACTTCCAGAACCGCCAACAAATCCTAGAAGCTGGCTTTTATCAAGCTATCTTAGAAGGTATCTCGGACCTACTAGCGACTAAATCATCTGCAAAAACTGTCTTGGACATCGGTTGTGGCGAAGGCTTCTACTCTCGCAAACTCCAAGAAAGTCACTCTGATAAAACCTTTTACGCCTTTGATATTTCAAAAGATTCCGTTCAAATCGCTGCCAAGAGCGAACCCAACTGGGCGGTCAACTGGTTTGTCGGTGACCTGGCTCGCCTCCCTATAAAAGACGCCAGTATGGACATCCTGCTTGATATCTTTTCCCCTGCCAACTATGGTGAATTTCGCCGCGTTTTATCCAAAGACGGTATTTTAATCAAGGTCATCCCGACTGAAAATCATCTCAAGGAAATCCGCCAAATGGTACAGGAGCAGCTGACAAAGAAGGATTATTCCAACCAAGATATCAAAGAACATTTCCAGGAACATTTCAGCATCCAATCTAGCCAAATAGCTTCCCTAACAAAGCATATCACAGCAGAGCAACGCCAAGCCCTGCTCAGTATGACACCCTTACTCTTTCACGTTGATCAGAGCAAGATTGACTGGAGTCAATTGACTGAGATTACCATCGAAGCAGAGATTTTGGTTGGGAAAGCAGTGTAAATAAATCTTTCAGATAAGACAAAACCCGCACCCTTGATTGAGGTGCGGGTTTGATTTTTGTAAAAAAACAGCGAGTTAACTTCCCCCATTTTCACTTGCAACCAACTGATCCCACTTGAGATTTTCTTTACTAACTGTATCTTGAATAGCGTTTGAAAACTCTCCTTTTATCTCTGCATCAATTTGATTATTAACAAAATTAATCTCTTTCTTTGTATTTGTACCTATTTCCTTCGCTTCTTTGTCAAATTTCTGAATAATCCGAACCGTAGCCCGTTTTTTAGCTGGCACATACAAGGTTCTTATGATGTTTTTTTCTAATTCCTTCTCAATTTTACTATAGGCTTCAAAAGAGCGTAACTGATCCATTCCCCAGTCATAAGCTCCGTGTATAGCACCCTCTACTTCTCTCACACCTGGAATATTTTTTCTAGCGAAGTCATAAATTCCAGTACCGACATCTTCAAATAATCCCATCCGTTTCCCTCCTATTTTTCATCTGACTGACATAACCTTAGTTCACTAGAGAGTTGCTCAATGACTGCCTCTTGTTTTCGATACTTTCTCTTATAGCTATCTTCTAAATCGGCATATTTTCTTTCTAGCTCACGTCGCCGAGTTCTATACTCCCCTTCACTCACCATCCTGTACCGATTTATGGTTTCCACCGTAGCCTTAAGCATGCCCTCAGTGGCATCCGGCATTTTTGCATAAGCTGCCAACACAAGGGAATGTTTTTCATCAAATTTTTGATTTAATCCCTTATGAAAATCATGCAAAAAGCTCCACTTGGTATCCAAATCATCCTTTGACTGTCGGTATTGATCGCCAATCTGATAGAGTTCTTCTTGGGCATCTACTAACTTCGTCCTAATCTCACTCCACTTATCCATGAGCAATTAACCCTTGTAATTCTTTATCTTTCTGAACGGTTTGTTCAATCCCTGCTTTTATTTTTGTCTCCAAATTTGTAAATGAAGTAGCTACTGTCTTCGCGGTCTTTTTAACAGTACGACAATGACTATCTACCACTTCAACAACCGTTCCATAGTTGATATTACATTCATTGTAAGTCGCTCTGACTTCATCTGAGGATAGGAGAAAACCGAATGGTACATCTCCGAGGCTTTTAAACACGGTCAGAGCCTTATCGACTGCACTTGTCCCTTTGGCACCTATCAAATCAACCGTTGCACTGGAAGTAGTGGATAATCCGCTAGCAACAACCAGCGACTGCTCTGAGTCCAGCGCGATGAGCTCTGTAATGGACAAGCCATTTGGAGAAGCCGTACCGATGTCATTGACTTTAAAGCGATCTTTCTTGCTCTGCACACGTTTTAGGCCTTGATCCGTATTTCTTTTAATGTTGTCCATCGCAATCGTATACTTGATATCACCAGCGACTGCCCGCAAATCCTCCATCATGTGACCGCCTGAATCAGGGATGACATACTCTTTTCCTACATAAACTCCACTGACTAGATCCGATATATTATTCAGAGGGTCTTGCTTTGTCGTAATACGTGTGATGTTTCCCGTAAAACTAGCCTTGTCACTCTCTATCGCTGCTATATTTTTAGCAGAAAAAATACTCAGGCCAGCAGGGATATAGAGAGGCGCTGCATTGTAGACGATGGTTTCCGGAGCGTTGTATTTGAGTGCGACACGCTGAGCGACATTCCCACCTAAGGAGTGCCCTGTCAAGATAACATCTTCTGGATTTAAGCCGTTCTTTTTTAGAACATCCTCATAAAACTGATATGCTGAATCATAGTGATGCCCCGTCCCAAAGGCGATACTAACACCATCGGTCTTGATCGCGTCATTGTAAAAGTCACTATTAGGGTTGGTTCCTGTATAGGCAATGATGGTTTTTCCACTTGGCTTATCTCTAAAGGCAACCCCACTCGTCCCTGTATCAGGATCACGGAAACTGGATAGATACTGAAAATTCTCGGGCATGATTTTCTTTTCGGTGTCAATGTAATCTTTTGATACAGTTCTATCAGTTGCTCCTTTAATTCTGGCCTTTTCAAATTCATAAGACAGATCCGAAGCATCAAGTGTTGGATTAGTCCCATCTAAAGTAACTAGGTTGTTAGCTTTACTCATGTTATTTCCTCGTCATTCCTCAATGATAAATTGTCTATAACCAAATATACAGATTAAACTAAAAATTTTAACACTTAACCACCAGCTATAAGTTCTGTATGAGAATTTTGACCATCTCTAATCTTTAAAGTATAACTAAATGTTTTATTCTCTATTGCTTCACGCATAATATAAATAATCATTTTTAGTTCTTTGTCCTGCTCTACTCCCATATAGTTGTTTAAAATCGGGTCCGTAAGAGTGTAGTCAATATCTGCACTCCCCGTTTCATAACTATAACTTTTACCTCCCATATGTAATTTTGATAGGCTAGCTTTATTAATCGTAAATTCCTGGAGTAATAATATCGGACTTTTTATCTTGATATTTGCGGTTGAATCTTTTAATTGAATTTTGCCATATTGATAAGTTACAGCACCTTTATATATAAGTTCTTCTCTGTTCTTCCCATTCTGTTCAAAACTAATTTTTTCTTCTGATATTGTACCTGAAATCTGCTTAGTTTGAGAATTCCCATCTAAACTGATAGTTTGGAACCTATAGCCACTATCTTCATTATATTCATATAAATCATTTATCGTAATATTAAACCCCTCCGGAAACTTCTCAAACAAATCTTCCAGATTCTCTGTCGGATAGACCTTGCTTAACTCTGCAGCCTTTCCTTCGATAAATCTTCGACTGCTTTTTAGACTACATCCAGCTAACACCATCATTCCAAACCCTCCTACTAACATCATCATTACAATTTTTTTAAACATGGATTGCTCCTCCTCTCAGAATCCAAGATAGTCACTTCATTATACCAGTTTTAAGCTTCTGATTCAATCTAAATAACCGTCAAGTCATTCAAAGGAGCTTGCTTTGTCGTAATACGTGTGATATTGCCTGTGAACCTAGCCTTTTCAAATTCATAGGACAAATCCGAAACATCAAGTGTTGGATTTGTTCCATCTAGAATGACTGATGATGTTTCTTCACTCATATTTTTACCTCGTAGTGCTTCTTTACACAAATTTATTACTTTTGCCGAAATACAACTTTAGTAACCTTCAATTAATTCTGTATGAGAGTTATGACCATCTTTAATATCTAGAGTATAGCTGTAAGCCTTATTTTCAACCGTCTCATACATGATATAAATAATCATTTTTAATTCTTTAGCCTGCTCCACTCCCATGTAGGTGTTCAAAATCGGATCTGTGATATTGTATACAATATCTGCACTGCCAGTCCCACTATTATAACTTTTACGAACTATATCCAAATCTGATAATTTATCTTTGTTTATAGTAAATCTTTGTAGCAATAACACAGAATTCTTAATTTTAAAATTCGCATTTGGATCCTTTAATTGAATTTTACCATCTTGATAAATGACTTCACCCTCATATACAAAACTTTCACTACGCTTTTCATCTTGATCAAAACTAACTTGTTTCTCTGATATTGTACCTGAAATCTGTCTAGTTTGAGAATTCCCATGTAGATTGATTGATTGGAGTTTGTACCCACTTTCTTCATATTCGTATAAATCCTTTGAGGTAATCTGGAACCCACCTGGAAACTTATCAAACAGGTCTTCCAGATTCTCTGTCGGATAAACCTTGCTTAATTCTGCAGCCTTTCCCTCGATAAATCTTCGGCTGCTTTTTCCAAAACAACCAGTCAATATCAATAGTGCCACTCCCAAAAGTACCACTGTAAGTGCTAGTTTTTTCATCATAAATCACCCCTACTTCTCAGGAATCAAGATAATTCCTTGACTTCCTCTCATGACTAATTTTCCTCTAGTTTTCCTACAATGCCTTCTGAATGGTAGAGCCTATCTTTTCTAAAAGCGATGGAGTAACCGTAATTCTTTCCTGATACCGTTGGTTCAGGAATATTGATATCCATATTAATTTGGTCATCTTTTTCTAAACCCAAATATGTATTGACTTGTTCATTTTTGAGCTTATAGGTGATGCTAGCAGAACCGGTCTCAAGGCTATAGCCTTTCCGAACTACTTCTAGGCCTTTTAAACTCGACCTTGAAATAGAAAATTCCTGCATTAAAAGTCGTGAGTGTTTTAAGTCACCTTTCTCTTTATTATTAGAAGTGCTTCCTTCTGACAAATGAAGACTGCCATCTTTGTAGTAGACATTTCCTTTATATAGCATTTCCTTTTCAATTTTCCCATCTGAATTTTCGAATGAGCTTTCCTTGGTAATTTCTCCTTTTATTTCTTTGGTTTCGGAAATGCCATTTAAAACCGTTTGGTAAATTATTGTTGGTGAGTTTTCATCTTTCTTTTCAGTATCTGTTATACGAATCTGAAACCCATCCGGAAACTTTTCAAACAAATCTTCCAGATTCTCCGTTGGATAAACCTCGCTTAACTCTGCAGCCTTCCCCTCGATAAATCTTCGGCTACTTTTTGTAAAACAACCAGTCAATGTCAATAGTGCCATTCCCAAAAGTACTGCTACCAATGCTAATTTTTTCATCATAAATTCCCCATCAATCATTATAAAGTTTAAATTCTTGTTTTTTGTAACCACTAAATAATTCCGAATGAGAGTTATGCCCATCTTTAATATCCAAAGTATAGCTATAAGCTTTATTTTCAACAGTCCCAGACATGATATAAAAAATCATTTTTAATTCTTTATCCGGTTCCACCCCCATGTAATTATTTAAAATCGGATCTGTGATATTGTATACAATATCTGCACTCCGAGTTTCAACATTGTAGCTTTTTCTACCCATTTTTAATTTTGACAGGGTATTTCTATTGATTGTAAATTCTTGGAGCAATAGTTTAGGATTTCTTATCGTCGCATTTGCCTGAGGATCCATCAATTGAATCATTCCATCTTTATAAACTACTCCACCTTCATAGATTTTTTCTTCAGTAGGAGCCTTTGTTCCATTCGATGTTATCTTCTCACTAACAATAGTTCCTATTATCTTTTTCGTTTCTCCATCTCCTCTCAATTTCACAGATTGGAACAGATAGCCCTCTCCTTCTTTATAATCATAAAGTTCATCACTTTGAATCCGAAAGCCATCCGGAAACTTTTCAAACAAATCTTCCAGATTCTCCGTCGGATAGACCTTGCTTAACTCTGAAGCCTTTCCCTCGATAAATCTTCGGCTGCTTTTTAGGCTACATCCAGCTAACACCATTATTCCTACTCCAACTAACATCATCGTTGCAATTTTTTTTAACATGGATTATTCCTCCTCTCAGAACCCAAGATGATT
The DNA here is from genome assembly GCF_003943825.1 of Streptococcus oralis. Taxonomy (GTDB): domain Bacteria; phylum Bacillota; class Bacilli; order Lactobacillales; family Streptococcaceae; genus Streptococcus; species Streptococcus oralis_CD. The sequence continues at coordinate 100,262 of NZ_RJNJ01000009.1, read as the reverse complement.
ACTTTACTATCGCTCATTGCTAATATCCCTCTAGTTTTCCATTAATCATCTCAGTATGATCAATATCATTTTTTCTAAAAATAACAGTATATCCATAACTTTTACCTGCTATCGTTGGTTCAAAAATATTGATATCCATATTTATTTCAGTATCTTTTTCTAAACCCAAATAATCATTCACTTGTTCATTTTTAAGATTATAAGTAATGCTTGCAGAACCTGTCTCAAAACTATAGCCTTTCCGAACTACTTCTAGGCTTTTTAAACTAGACCGCGAAATAGAAAATTCCTGCATTAAAAGACGGGTATGTTTTAAGTCACCCTTTTCTTTATTATTAGAGCCAGTGTCATTTGATAAGTGAATACTACCATCTTTGTAGTAAACCTCCCCTTGATACAACATTTCATGCTCTATATTCCCTGACGAATTTTTAAATGCTTTCTCTTTAGTGTACTTTCCTTTAATTTCTCTCGTTTCCGAAATTCCATTTAATATTAAATGATAAATTATTGATGAAGTTCTTTCATCTTCTTCAAGATTTTCAGCATCCATAACATCTATCTGAAATCCATCCGAAAACTTTTCAAACAAGTCTTCCAGATTCTCCGTCGGATAGACCTTGCTTAACTCTGCAGCCTCTCCCTCGATAAATCTTCGGCTACTTTTTCCAAAACAACCAGTCAATGTCAATAGTGCCATTCCCAAAAGTACCACTGTGAGTGCTAGTTTTTTCATCGTAAATTCCCCTCTTCTTTATCCGATTCAGTCTAATTAACAATAGTATACCTGTTTTTCCTCTGTTGTGCTAGCCTTTTAACGGTATGGAGAATATTCAATTAAAGTCTCTACTTTATTTCATCAAAAAAACGCATCTTTTTAGATGCGCTTTTTATAATCTGATGCAATGTATCTTAGTTCAAGTGCCAGATATCTTCGTTGTACTGAGCGATGGTCCGGTCAGATGAGAAGAATCCTGCTTTGGCAATGTTGACGATGACTTTATCCAACCATGCGTCACGGTTTTCGTAGTCAGCAAGCATTTGCTCTTTCACCTTGATGTAGTCTTCCAAGTCAAGGAGAGTCATGAACCAGTCTTTGTTGATCAATTCCTTGTAAAGACGTTCCAAGCGTTCTTTCTTACCTACTGCAAGAACAGCGTCGCTGACGATGAAGTCAACCAATGGTTTGATGGCTTCACGAGCATAGAATTCGCTTGATTTGTATGCTGCTTTTGCGTAAAGGTCGATAACAGTTTCTGAATCTTCACCGAAGATGTAGATGTTGTTGTCGCCAACCAACTCAGCGATTTCCACGTTAGCACCGTCCATAGTACCAAGAGTCAAAGCTCCGTTCAACATGAATTTCATGTTACCAGTACCTGAAGCTTCTTTAGAAGCAAGTGAGATTTGTTCTGAGATGTCACATGCTGGGATAAGGAAGCTTGCTGCAGTAACGTTGTAGTTTTCAACCATAACCACTTGCAAGTGTGGAGCTACTGCTGGGTCGTTAGCAATCACTTCTGACAAGCAAAGGATCAAGTGAATGATGTCTTGGGCAATTGTGTAGGCAGGAGCTGCTTTACCACCAAAGAAGACTGTGATTGGACGAGCAGGGATGTTACCAGCCTTGATATCAAGGTATTTGTGGATCACATACAAAGCGTTCATTTGTTGGCGTTTGTACTCGTGAAGACGTTTGATCTGGATATCAAAGATAGAGTTTGTATTGATTTCCACACCTTGGTGTTCTTTCAAGTGACGAGCCAATTTACGTTTGTTGTGAGCCTTGATACTTTCCAATTTTTCTTTAACAGCAGCCTTGTCTTCGTATGACAAGAGTTTTTCAAGCTCATCTGATTCATGGTGCCAACCATGTCCAAGAATCTCATCCAAGTAGTGAGACAAGCTTGGGTTAGCATGCATGAGCCAACGACGGAAAGTGATTCCGTTTGTTTTGTTGTTGAATTTTTCTGGGTAGATGTCGTAGAAAGCTTTCAACTCTGAGTTCTTCAAGATCTCAGTGTGAAGAGCCGCAACCCCGTTAACGCTGTATCCGTAGTGGATATCCATGTGAGCCATGTGAACACGTCCACTCTCATCGATGATTTGAACAGCTGGATCTTTGTATTCTGCTTTCACACGACGGTCCAATTCTTCGATGATTGGTACCAAGTGAGGAACCACTTCTTCCAAGAATTCAAGAGGCCATTTTTCAAGGGCTTCAGCAAGGATTGTGTGGTTAGTGTAGGCAGTCATGCTACGTACGATTGAGATTGCTTCATCAAGCTCGATACCACGCGCAGTCAAGAGACGGATCAATTCAGGAATCACCATTGATGGGTGAGTATCGTTGATTTGTACAACTGCATAGTCCGCAAGGTCATGCAAGTTGCTTCCTTTTTCGATCGCTTCGTCAATGATCAATTGCGCACCGTTTGACACCATGAAGTATTGTTGGAAGATACGGAGCAATTCACCTTGTTTGTCACTATCGTCTGGGTAAAGGAAGAGAGTCAAGTTGCGAGCGATGTCTGTCTTATCAAAGTTGATACCGTCTTCGATGATAGAAGAATCAACTGAATCCAAGTCAAACAAACGCAAGCGGTTTTTAGTAGCTGTCTTGTAACCAGGTACATCGATATCGTAAAGAGTCGATGTCAATGTGAAGTGTGCAAATGGCACTTGGTAGCTACGGCTTGAGCGAACCAACCAGTTTTGCTCTGTCAACCAAGCGTTAGGAATTGTTTCTTGTTGGTTGTTTTTAAGAACTTGTTGGAAAAGACCGAAGTGGTAGTTCAAACCAACACCGTCACCATTCAAACCAAGTGTAGCGATTGAGTCGATAAAGCAGGCTGCCAAACGTCCCAAACCACCGTTACCAAGTGATGGTTCCAATTCTACTTCTTCAATTTCAATCAACTCTTTACCTGCAGCTGCAAGTTCCTTTTTCACATCGTCATAAAGACCGAGGTTAATCAAGTTGTTTGACAAGAGTTTACCAATCAAGAACTCAGCTGAGATGTAGTAAACTTTTTTCTTACCAGTGTTGACTGGTTTTTGACTGCTAGCAAGCTTGCTGTAGTTGAGAAGAGCAAGGTAAAGCTCTTCATCGCTACATTCTGCAATGGTTTTATTGTAACGTTTTTGTACAAATTCGTTTAATGGTAACATGTTTATGTGTCTCCTGATATTGTCTTATTTCTTTAATTCTACCAAATTTTCATTAATTCGGCGATAAATTGTAGTCAAGTCAAGCAAAGTTTCTTCAACAGCTGGTGTCAATTGATCTGCTGTCATACGCCAAGACCAGTTTCCACCAAGGGTAGATGGGAAGTTCATACGAGCTGACTCATCTAGTTCTAGCAAGTCTTGCATGGTTGCAATAGCCATGAAGCTAACTGATGAAAAGACTGTACGAAGCATAGCGTGTGGCACTGTTTCGTACTCTTTACGGTTCGTGTAACGAGCCATGTATTCACGAGTTGGATCGTCGATTTCATTACGGTACCAACCAAGGACCGTATTATTATCGTGTGTTCCTGTGTACATAACAGAGTTGGCAGGCGCCAAGTGTGGGCTATCGATACTTTCGTCTTCTGGGTTGAAGGCAAACTGAAGAATCTTCATTCCTGGGAAGCCAGTACGTTCGCGTAACTCAATCACTTCATCTGTCATGAAACCAAGGTCTTCTGCGATGATGTTTAGCTCACCAAGTTCTTTCTTAACGGCTGCAAAAAGTTTGTAGCCAGGACCTTTCACCCATTTACCAGGTGCTGCTGTATCGGAACCAGCAGGAATTTCCCAGTAAGATTCGAACCCGCGGAAGTGGTCGATACGAACGATATCGTAGATCTTGAAGCTTTCGCGCAAACGTTCAATCCACCATTTGTAACCGTCTTTGTCCATTGCTTTCCAGTCATAGATTGGGTTCCCCCAAAGCTGACCAGTGGCAGAAAACTCATCTGGTGGGCATCCTGCGATACAAGTTGCTTTACCATTGGCATCTGTCTTAAAGAGATGTGGATTTGCCCACATGTCGCTTGAATCTTCCGCTACGTAGATAGGCATGTCCCCAACAATTTCGATGTGGTTATCGTTAGCATAGGCTTTCAATTTCAACCATTGTTGGAAGAAGAAGTATTGAGTCACACGGTGGTAAACCAACTTGTCTGCCAATTTCTCACGGTAGCTTTCAAGTGCTGAAGCTTTACGAGCACGAGCATCTGCATCTGGCCATTCTGTCCAAGCAAGATTGTCAAAATGCTCTTTGATAGCCATATATTCTGCGAAGAGTTCGAGCCATGATTGGTTGTCTTTAGCAAACTTCTCAAAATCTTTGACATCACCCACTTCCAAAAAGCGTTTGACTGCTTTTTCTAAAAGCGGACGACGTGCATAATAAATCTTCGCATAGTCAACTTCAGATGCATCGCTACCAAAGTCAACACCTTTAAGATCACTGGCTTCGAGCAAGCCTTGCTCTACCAAGATATCAAGGTCGATAAAATGCGTATTTCCAGCAAAGGCCGAGAATGATTGGTATGGAGAATCTCCATAGCTTGTTGTCCCGAGAGGGAGGATTTGCCAGTAACGTTGCTTCGTACGAACCAAGAAATCAACGAAATCATAGGCAGTCTGGCCAAATGATCCAATCCCGTATGCTCCTGGCAGAGAAGAGATGTGCATCAACACACCACTTTGACGTTTTTTCATAATAGCACCTCATGTGTTTGTTATAAAACGTTGCGCAATTAAGGCGCAAACGTTTGCGTTAATTTAAGTATAACGCATTTCAAAAACAAATGCAAGCGTTTTTAAAAAATTTTTTTGAATTATTTTAATCAAACAAAACTTGTTGCCACTGATATTTTATGAAATAAGCGAAAAAATTTTAAAGATTTTCTGATTTAAGATAATTCATTCCCAATATCTGCTCTATTTTCTGAAAAACCGAGCCGAATTTACGCAATCGTTTTCCTAATATATTTTCAATTCAAAAAAAACAAACATTTTAAGTTCTTTCCTATATATGGGCTTTAACAAATGTTTGAAACCTTAAAATTTTTTTAAAAAATTTCCTAAAAACGCTTGCAACCGTTTTCTGTTTGTGCTATACTAAGTTCGTAAAAGAAAACGTTTGCGTTTTCTCATTAAATTATTTTTGTTATTCTTTAGGAGGAATACACTATGTCATCTAAATTCATGAAGAGCGCTGCTGTGCTTGGAACTGCTACTCTTGCTAGCTTACTTTTGGTAGCTTGCGGAAGCAAAACTGCTGATAAGGCTGCTGATTCTGGTTCATCTGAAGCAAAAGAAATCACTTTCTACGTTGAAGACCAATACAAAGCCTACGCTGAAAAAGTTGCTGCAGCTTATGAAAAAGAATCAGGTACAAAAGTTAACATCAAATCAGGTGACCAACTTGGTGGACTTGACAAACTTTCACTTGACAACCAATCAGGTCAAGCTGCTGACGTTATGATGGCACCATACGACCGCGTAGGTAGCCTTGGTACTGACGGACAACTTTCAGAAGTTACTTTGAGCGATGGTGCAAAAACAGATGATAAAACTAAATCTCTTGTAACAGCTGCTGACGGTAAAGTTTACGGTGCTCCTGCCGTTATTGAGTCACTTGTTATGTACTACAACAAAGACTTGCTTAAAGAAGCTCCAAAAACTTTTGCTGAATTAGAAGAACTTGCTAAAGACAGCAAATACGCTTTCGCTGGTGAAGATGGCAAAACTACTGCATTCCTAGCTGACTGGACAAACTTCTACTACGCATACGGACTTCTTGCTGGTAACGGTGGTTACGTATTCGGACAAAACGGTAAAGACGCTAAAGACATCGGTCTTGCAAACGACGGTTCTATCACTGGTGTCAACTACGCTAAATCTTGGTATGAAAAATGGCCTAAAGGTATGCAAGATACTGAAGGTGCTGCAAACTTGATCCAAACTCAATTCCAAGAAGGTAAAACAGCTGCTATCATCGACGGTCCTTGGAAAGCTCAAGCATTCAAAGATGCTAAAGTAAACTACGGTGTTGCTACTATTCCAACTCTTCCAAATGGTAAAGAATACACACCATTCGGTGGTGGTAAAGCTTGGATCATCCCATCAAGCACTAAGAACCTTGAAGCTGCACAAAAATTTGTAGACTTCCTTGTTTCAACTGAACAACAAAAAGCATTCTACGATGCAACTAACGAAATCCCAGCTAACACTGAAGCTCGTTCATACGCTGAAGGTAAAAACGATGAGTTGACAACAGCTGTTATCAAACAGTTCAAGAACGCTCAACCAATGCCAAACATTTCTCAAATGTCAGCAGTTTGGGATCCAGCTAAAACAATGCTCTTTGACGCTGTAAGTGGTAAAAAAGATGCTAAGACAGCTGCTAACGATGCTGTAACATTGATCAAAGAAACAATCAAACAAAAATTTGGTGAATAATTGAATTCGTTACAAGGGGGGAGAATACAGATCCCCCTTTGATTTTATAAATTTACGAATGATTGCAGTTGCCTATCTAGCGATTGGAGACAAACTTCAATCTCGTATCCTATGAAAGGAGTATTCATGGAAAACCAACAACCTAGCAAAGCAGCCTTGCTTTCAGTGATTCCTGGGTTAGGACAGATTTACAATAAACAAAAGGCGAAAGGTTTTATCTTCCTTGGTGTAACTATCGTATTTGTTCTTTATTTCCTAGCACTTGCAGCCCCTGAATTGCACAATTTGATCACTCTTGGTGACAAGCCAGGTCGTGATAATTCCCTCTTTATGCTGATTCGTGGTGCCTTCCATTTAATCTTTGTAGTCGTTTATGTGCTCTTTTATTTCTCAAATATTAAAGATGCACATACAATCGCAAAACGTATTAACAATGGAATTCCTGTCCCACGTACTTTTAAAGATATGATCAAAGGTATTTATGAGAATGGTTTCCCTTACCTCTTGATCATCCCATCTTACGTCGCTATGACATTTGCGATTATCTTCCCAGTTATCGTAACCTTGATGATTGCCTTTACCAACTATGACTTCCAACACTTGCCACCAAACAAATTGTTGGACTGGGTTGGTTTAACTAACTTTACAAACATCTGGAGCTTAAGTACCTTCCGTTCAGCCTTCGGTGCAGTTCTTTCTTGGACCATCATCTGGGCCTTGTCTGCTTCTACTTTGCAGATTGTGATTGGTATCTTCACAGCAATCATTGCTAACCAACCATTTATCAAAGGAAAACGTATCTTTGGTGTTATTTTCCTTCTTCCTTGGGCTGTTCCAGCCTTCATCACTATCTTGACATTCTCAAACATGTTTAACGATAGTGTCGGAGCGATCAACACTCAAGTATTGCCTATCTTGGCTAAGGTCCTTCCTTTCCTTGACGGAGCGCTTATCCCTTGGAAAACAGACCCAACTTGGACTAAGATTTCCTTGATTATGATGCAAGGTTGGCTAGGATTCCCATACATCTACGTTTTGACTTTGGGTATCTTGCAGTCAATCCCTAACGACCTCTACGAAGCGGCTTACATCGATGGTGCCAATGCTTGGCAAAAATTCCGCAACATCACTTTCCCTATGATTTTGGCTGTTGCAGCTCCAACATTGATCAGCCAATACACCTTCAACTTTAACAACTTCTCTATCATGTACCTCTTCAACGGCGGAGGTCCTGGTAGCGTTGGTGGTGGAGCCGGTTCAACTGATATCTTGATCTCATGGATTTATCGCTTGACAACAGGTACATCTCCTCAATACTCTATGGCGGCAGCTGTTACCTTGATCATCTCTATCATTGTCATCTCTATCTCTATGATCGCATTCAAGAAACTACACGCATTTGATATGGAGGACGTCTAAGATGAATAACTCAATCAAACTCAAACGTAGACTGACTCAAACCCTCACTTACCTCTACTTGATTGGTCTTTCAATCGTGATTATCTATCCACTTTTGATTACTATTATGTCAGCCTTCAAGACTGGTAACGTCGTAGCTTTTAAACTAGATGCTAACGTCGACTTTAGCTTTGCCAACTTCCAAGGGCTCTTCACTGAAACCTTGTACGGCACTTGGTATCTCAATACCTTGATTATCGCCTTGATTACAATGGCTGTTCAAACAAGTATCATCGTACTTGCTGGTTATGCCTACAGCCGTTACAACTTCTTGGCTCGTAAACAAAGTTTGGTCTTCTTCTTGATTATCCAAATGGTGCCAACTATGGCCGCTTTGACAGCCTTCTTCGTTATGGCCCTTATGTTGAATGCCCTTAACCAAAGCTGGTTCCTCATCTTCCTATATGTCGGTGGTGGTATCCCGATGAATGCTTGGTTGATGAAAGGCTACTTCGACACAGTACCGATGTCTCTTGATGAATCAGCAAAACTAGATGGTGCAGGACACTTCCGTCGCTTCTGGCAAATTGTTCTCCCACTCGTTCGCCCAATGGTTGCAGTACAAGCGCTCTGGGCCTTCATGGGACCTTTCGGAGACTATATCCTCTCTAGTTTCTTGCTTCGTGAGAAAGAATACTTTACAGTTGCCGTTGGTCTACAGACCTTTGTCAGCAATGTGAAAAACTTGAAGATTGCCTACTTCTCAGCAGGTGCTATCCTCATCGCCCTTCCAATCTGTATTCTCTTCTTCTTCCTACAAAAGAACTTTGTTTCAGGACTTACAAGTGGTGGCGACAAGGGATAATTTATCCCCGCCACCCTTTTTCATTTTATACTCTTCGAAAATCAAATTCAAACCACGTCAGCTTCGCCTTGCCGTAGATATATGTAACTGACTTCGTCAGTCTTATCTACAACCTCAAAGCAGTGCTTTGAGCAACCTGCGGCTAGCTTCCTAGTTTGCTCTTTGATTTTCATTGAGTATTAGAGCTTGTGACTATAAAACTATTCTTGAAGCAAGCAATTTATCTCCTAGACTTGAAATAAAGCACATTTCTCTATATAATAATACTCATATAGAAAACACTTTTAGAAAGATGCCTATGCTTCCATATCCATTCTCGTATTTCTCTAGTATCTGGGGATTTCGCAAACCCCTATCAAAACGTTTCGGCCTCAACTGGTTTCAGCTTCTCTTTACGAGCATTTTCCTCATCAGTTTGTCTATGGTTCCGATCGCCATTCAAAACAGCTCACAGGAAACGTATCCACTGGATACCTTTATCGATAATGTCTACACTCCACTGACAGATGAAGCCATCATGGACTTGTCAGAGAATGCACAAATCGTTGATGGAAAGCTGAACTACTCAGGTACGAAGAATCAGCAGCCTTCTCTTTTGATTGGCCCGAGCCAAAGCAAGGAATTGCCAAAGGACTTGCAACTTCATTTTGATACGGAAGAACTCGTCATCAGCAAGGAAAGTAAGGAACTGACTCGCATTCGCTACCACGCGATTCAAACGGAGAGTTTCCAGAGTAAGGAAGATCTAACCCAAGCCATTTCTAAAGATTGGTACCAACAAAATCGGGTCTATATCAGTCTCTTTCTCGTTCTTGGTGCTAGCTTCCTCTTTGGATTGAATTTCTTCATTGTCTCTCTTGGAGCTAGTCTCCTCCTTTATATCACCAAAAAATCACGCCTCTTTTCATTTAGGAGCTTTAAAGAGTGCTACCATTTTATCTTGAACTGTTTAGGATTACCAACTTTGATTACGCTTATTTTGGGACTTTTTGGCCAAAATATGACAACCCTTATCACTGTACAAAACATTCTTTTTGTTCTTTATCTGGTCACCATCTTTTATAAAACACATTACCGCGATCCAGATTATCATAAATAGGAGATTTTTATGCCCGTTACGATTAAAGATGTGGCCAAGGCTGCAGGTGTCTCACCTTCAACTGTAACCCGCGTTATTCAAAACAAATCAACGATTAGTGATGAAACCAAAAAACGAGTTCGCAAGGCAATGAAAGAGCTCAACTACCATCCCAATCTCAATGCTCGTAGCTTGGTAAGTAGCTATACTCAAGTTATCGGCTTGGTGCTCCCTGACGACTCGGATGCCTTCTACCAAAATCCTTTCTTTCCATCTGTCCTACGAGGGATCGCCCAAGTCGCGTCTGAAAACCACTACGCTATTCAGATTGCAACGGGGAAAGATGAGAAAGAACGTCTCAATGCGATTTCTCAGATGGTTTATGGTAAACGTGTTGACGGTTTGATTTTCCTCTACGCCGAGGAAGAAGACCCTCTGGTCAAGCTAGTAGCCGATGAGCAATTCCCTTTCCTCATTCTCGGAAAATCAACTTCACCCTTTATCCCTCTTGTTGATAATGACAATGTACAGGCGGGCTTTGATGCGACAGAGTATTTCATCAAAAAAGGATGCAAACGAATTGCCTTTATCGGGGGTACAAAGCGACTCTTCGTAACCCAAGATCGTCTAACTGGCTATGAGTCCGCACTCAAACAACACCAACTTCCGATTGATACCAACTTAACCTACTTTGCGACCGAATTTCTAGAAGAAAAAGGGTATCAATTCAGCGAACTCCTGTTCAATCACGATCCACAGATTGACGCTATCATCACAACCGATAGTCTCCTTGCAGAAGGGGTTTGTGACTACATCAGTAAACACCAATTAAATGTTCCTGTCTTGAGTTTTGACTCTGTCAATCCTCGACTCGACCTAGTAGCCTATGTTGACATCAATAGTCTGGAACTTGGACGAACATCATTTGAAACGATTTTACAGATTATCAATGACGCGAAAAATAATAGACAGATTTGTTACCGTCAGTTGATTGCCCACAAAATCATCGAAAAATAAAAACCAGCTCCAGAGCTGGTTTTTTTAGTCATGATACTCAATGAAAATCAAAGAGCAAACTAGGAAGCTAGTCGCAGGTTGCTCAAAGCACTGCTTTGAGGTTGTAGATAAGACTGACGAAGTCAGTCACATAAATAATCCAAGGCGACGCTGACGTGGTTTGAAGAGATTTTCGAAGAGTATTAATTGTCTGTTTCTACGAATCGTCCTAGGATGTGGACATTTTCGGATACAGAGACAAAGGCTGTCGGATCAACCTGTTTCATGATGTGTTTAAAATCATTAAACTCTGCTCGTGTGATAACCGTAATCAAGACTGCTTTTCTCTCATGATTATAGGTTCCTTCTGCATCGTGGATCATAGTTGCTCCGCGGTGCAATTTTTTATGGATTTTTGCAATTACTTTATCAGGATTATTGGTCACAATCATGGCCTGCATGCGTTTTTGCTTGGTAAAGACCGCGTCTGTCACACGACTGGAGACAAAGATGGTAATCATGGAGTAGAGAGCGTATTTCCAACCAAAGGTCAAACCTGCTATCAGCATAATCGTCCCATTCACTAAGAAAGAAATACTACCGACATTTCTCCCTGTTTTCTTTCGAATGGTCAGACTAACGATATCTGTACCTCCGCTAGAAATATTGTTACGGAGCGCAAAACCAATCCCCAAGCCCATGACAACACCCCCAAAAAGGGCATTGATAATGGGATCCTCTGTCAAGGTCACAACTGGCACAAGCTGGATAAAGAGGGAACTCATGGATACTGTGATAAAGGTAAAGATTGTAAACTTATGCCCAATCTGATACCAAGCCAAAATCATCAACGGAAAATTGATAGCATAAAAGGTTAGCGATATCGGAATGTAAAAACCAAACCAGTGATTACTCAAGGCAGAGATAATCTGTGCCAGACCCGTCGCCCCACTGGAGTAAACGTGTCCTGGTTGAAAAAAGAAATTGACTGCTACTGCTGACAAAAAGCCATAAACCAGAGAGGCTGATATCTTCTCATCATATTTTTCCTTAGAGATGCTTTGTAAGACACGTAAAATTTTTATCTGATAAGCAAAGCGGCGCAGATAATAGCGCCACCGCTTAATTCGTTTTGCTTGTTTCATCTTCTTCTACTTGTAAGCTGAGTTCCTCTAGTTGTTTGAAAGCGACTGTTGAAGGAGCTTGTGTCATTGGGTCGGTTGCCTTGTTATTCTTAGGAAAGGCAATGACTTCACGGATATTTTCTTCTCCTGCTAAGAGCATCACAAAACGGTCAAGACCGATAGCCAAACCACCGTGTGGTGGGAAACCATAGTCCATGGCTTCAAGAAGGAAACCAAACTGGTCATTGGCTTCTTCAGCTGAGAAACCAAGAGCCTTGAACATGCGTTCTTGAAGGTCTTTTTGGTTGATACGAAGGCTACCACCACCAAGCTCATAACCGTTCAAGACGATATCATAAGCAATGGCACGAACCTTAGCCAAATCACCTTCTAATTCGTGAGCTGTTTCTTCCTGTGGAAGAGTGAACGGATGGTGGGCGCTCATGTAGCGACCTTCTTCTTCAGACCATTCAAACATTGGCCAGTCAACTACCCAAAGGAAGTTGAATTTATCGTTATCAATCAAGCCAAGCTCTTTGGCGATACGGCCACGAAGGGCGCCTAGTGTTGCATTGGCCACTTCAAGCGTATCCGCCACAAATAGAACCAAATCCTTATCTTCAAGACCAAGTGCTGCAGTCAATTCTGCTTGGATACCAGTTAAGAACTTGGCAACTGGTCCATTTAATTCTCCATCAACCACTTTGACCCAAGCAAGACCTTTGGCACCATATTGTTTGGCTACTTCAGTCATCTTGTCAATGTCTTTACGTGAGTAGTTGTCTGCAGCTCCTTTGACTACAATGGCTTTAACGGCAGGTGCTTCTGAAAAGACTTTGAAATCAACACCTCTAACCACTTCTGTCAAGTCCTGAAGCAACATATCAAAACGAGTATCAGGTTTGTCAGAACCGTAAAGAGCCATCGCGTCATCATACTTCATACGAGGAAATGGAAGAGTTACTTCGATGCCTTTTGTTTCCTTCATCACGCGCGCAATCAATCCTTCTGTAATATCTTGGATTTCTTGCTCACTAAGGAATGACGTTTCCAAGTCGACCTGGGTAAACTCAGGCTGACGGTCTCCACGCAAGTCTTCATCACGGAAACATTTGACGATTTGGTAATAGCGGTCGAAGCCAGCATTCATCAAGAGCTGTTTGGTGATTTGTGGGCTCTGAGGAAGAGCGTAGAAATGCCCTTTATTGACACGAGATGGCACCAAATAGTCACGCGCCCCTTCTGGCGTTGATTTAGAAAGGAATGGCGTCTCCACATCGATAAACTCCAACTCATCCAAGTAGTTACGGATAGAGTGGGTCACCTTAGCACGAAGCTTAAGGTTTTCTAGCATTTCTGGACGACGAAGGTCAAGGTAACGGTAACGCAAACGTGTATCGTCATTGGCCTCAATCCCATCTTTAATCTCAAAAGGTGTTGTTTTAGCTGTATTAAGCACAGTCAAAGCTGTCACATTCAACTCAACCGCACCAGTAGGCAATTTATCATTTGCCTGTTCACGCGCAGCGACTTGACCAGTCAGCTCAATGACAAATTCGCTACGAAGGCTTTCAGCTGTTGCCATAACCTCTGCAGATACTTTTTCAGGGTTGATAACCAACTGCATGATTCCTTCACGATCACGAAGGTCGATAAAGATCAAACCACCCAAGTCACGACGACGGCCAACCCATCCTTTCAAAGTAATTTCTTGTCCGATGTGTTCCTCACGAACACGACCAGCATACATACTACGTTTCATGTTTTCTCTCCTCTTTTATTCTGTTACTATTTTACCATAAAAGCGCAGGCTCTTCATGAAAATCAGCAGAAAAGTTTGATTGTCTTTAGAAATCAAAACGAACAGACAAAAAATCCGATGAAAACGTCATCGGATTCTCTGATTATGATTCTTAACCTTTTTTACGCTTTTCAGCAATCTCAGCTGCCTTTTTAGGCAGGACAATCTCCGTCGCATAAGCTGTCCCAAAGCGCAAGACACCTGCAATAGGGGCAAAGACGACTGCTAGATAGTTATAGAAGAAATCTCCCTTGAAAGCATAAGCTAGCGCTCCAATGATGAAAAATAGAACGACTGCTTGAATCACTGCTAATAAAATTACTCGTTTCATGTGACCTCCTGACTCTATTATAGCATGAGTATCATCAAAAAGCCGATTAAATTATTCAAAGCGTGGAGAGAAATGCTGTGAAGAAGACCTTTTCGGCTTACATAAGCCAGACCCAAACTCAATCCCAGACTAGCATAAACTAAAAACTGTTGCAAAGTTCCTGGAAGATGAATCAAGGCAAAAAGCACACTCGATACGAGGAGAAACAGAGCTGTCTGTTTGCTGTTGTTCTGCTCAGGAAAGAGATAGCGCGCCAGCATCCCTCTAAAGATGAGTTCTTCCGTCAGAGGAGCAAAGACCACTACCATAAAGAAACCAAAGACAGGCTGAGCAACTGTCAATTGTGATACGATTTGTTGATTGACTGACGGATCTTCTGGTAAAAAGAACTGGGCTGTAATCGCCACTAGCAAAACCAGGGTTGGCAACCAGATATAACGATTAAAAGCTGTCGTCTGGATGCTAACCTTTTCTGACTGATACCATCTGTAAACTCCATAAACATAGGCCCCTGATAGGACGACATAAAGTGGTAAGACTCCAAAGATTGAAGCCCCTAGTCCAAGAGCTGACAGCGCCGTACTCTGAACCAGACCATAGCCAAAGAAAAAGGATAGAACAGCTAGAAGAAACCAGCCAAGATTTTTAAGTAATTTCATAAAAGACTCCTATTTGAAATGAAGACTTAGCATTGTTATTCACATCATCTTGATAAAAATGTGGAATACAGTCGCAACTAAAAGGGCTAATAAGAGAATTCCTCTTGCAAAAATAGAAACGGTAGTAATGGTTTTATAAAGATATTTTTAAGCAAGCAAAAGCAATGTTGATCCTAGGAAAAAGAGAGTCAGGATATATTCCTGACCAGTTTATCTGTCATTAAAAGCCTAATTTTTCAAAGATTTCTGAGAAATTTTGATTGATAGCATCAAGTGACACTTGCACTTCTTCTCGTGTTTGGTTGTTTTTGACCGTCACTTGTCTGCTTTCAACTTCACTCTCCCCTAGCGTGATGAGAGTCTTAGCCGCAAAGACATCGGCGGACTTGAACTGAGCTTTGAGCTTTCGGTTGAGGTAGTCACGTTCTGCTTTGAATCCTTGTTGGCGAAGGGCTTGTACCAATTCCAAGGCCTTAACATTTGCGCCTTCTCCCAAGACTGCGATATAAACATCTAGAGCGTTTTCGATAGGGAGGGTCACACCTTGCTTTTCAAGGATGAGAAGCAGGCGCTCTACACCAAGTCCAAAACCAAATCCAGCAGTCTCAGGGCCACCAAAGTAGGCAACCAAGCCATCATAGCGACCACCCGCACAGACCGTCAAGTCATTGCCCTCAATCTCAGTGATAAACTCAAAAATCGTGTGGTTGTAGTAGTCCAAACCACGTACCATATTGGTATCGATGATATAGTCTACTCCAAGATTTTCCAACATCTGACGGACGGCATCAAAATGAGCTTGGCTTTCTTCATCAAGGAAGTCCAAGATAGACGGAGCATTCTCTACTGCCACCTTGTCTTCTTTTTCCTTAGAGTCCAAGATACGGAGAGGATTTTCCTCCAAACGACGTTGGCTATCCTTAGACAAGGTCTCCTTGAGCGGTGTCAAATAGTCGATCAAGGCCTGACGATAAGCCGCACGGCTCTCAGGATTTCCGAGAGTGTTGAGGTGTAATTTGACACCTTGGATGCCGATTTCTTTCAAGAAATGGGCTGCCATAGCGATGGTTTCCACATCAGTAGCTGGATTGCTAGAGCCAAAACACTCGACACCAATCTGGTGGAACTGGCGCAAACGCCCTGCCTGTGGACGCTCATAGCGGAACATTGGCCCCATGTAGTAGAACTTGCTTGGTTTTTGAACTTCTGGGGCGAAGAGTTTGTTTTCCACATAAGAACGAACGACTGGAGCAGTTCCTTCTGGACGGAGGGTAATATGACGGTCTCCCTTGTCGTAAAAATCGTACATTTCCTTGGTCACGATATCGGTCGTGTCCCCTACAGAACGGCTGATGACCTCGTAATGTTCAAAAATAGGCGTGCGCACTTCTGCATAGTTATAGCGCTTGAAAATCTCACGGGCAAAGCCCTCAACGTACTGCCATTTGGCAGACTCAGCAGGTAAAATATCCTGCGTTCCTTTTGGTTTTTGTAATTTCATAGGGAATCCTCTTTATAACTTAATAGTCTTATTTTACCATAAATAGAGGGATTAAAACAGTGAGAAAAAATTAGGATTTAGATATCATTTTTGAGATTAATAATTGTCAAAAGAATAGCTAGCAAGGAAAGACCAACAAATAGCATCCAAGTCAACTGTATATTCCATACAGCTATAAGTGAAAAACAAGCTGTTCCCACAGGTATGGATAAGGTAAACAATAAACCCAAAAAATTACTGGTACGAGCTAGAACATCTGGATCTAGATTTTTCATGAGCATGGCACTAATCTTTGGTGAAACTTTACCAGACACATAGAGAGTTAAAAAGAGAAATAGTAAACCAAGCACGACTTGATTAAATACGTTAGCTAGACCAACTAGACTGAGTCCTACGGTCGCCCACATCATCAATCTAGGCAAAGACTGCTTCCCAAAATAATCATTGCCCGTAAGGCTACTGATGATGACTGCTACTAAAGCACAGACTTGACTGATAAATAGTGCCTCTGTATAAGAAAAATTCAAGAGAGAATGGCTCAAAAAGAAGATGTTATAGATGCTTCCTAAAGCGCCACCCAAGGCATTGATAAGCAAGACAGCAAAGAGCATAAAACCAAAGTTTTTCTGTCCACTTTTTAGAAAAACGAGACGTAAATTTCGGTAAATCGATAGAAACTGGTCTTTGATAGAAAGCTTATCATTTTTAAGGATTTCACCATCAGCAGATGAAATTGACAGGTTCAATTTGCTTCTTCCTAAAAAGAGAATAGCAGCTGATACTAGGAAAAAACAGGCATTGATTCCCGCAACAAGGGAAAAATTGTTGACCGATAGACCTAAGAGCCAAACTCCAAAAGCTTGACCACCAATAGCTGAAATATAGGTGATAAACTGGGAAAAAGAATAAGCCTCCATCAGATCATTTTCAGCCACTTTTTCCTTAACGAGAGGCATGCGCAAACCACCAGCAAAATCACTGATCACATCACTGATGACATTGATCAAACACAGGCTAGAAAAGGCAAAGAGACTAGCTTGCTGAACAACTAGGGCTGCCAGAAAAAATAAAACCGCCTGAAACAAACCGCTATAGACCATCCATTTGACCTTGTCCCTTGTGTAATCTGCCCGAATCCCTACAAAAACTGTAAAGAGAGTCGGAAGAATCATGACAATATTCGCCATAGCAACAGCAAAAGAGGCTTGTAGCAAGGTCGATGCATAAACGATAAATACCAGGTTAAAAATCGAAGCACCAAAGGCATTGAAGAAGCGCGACAAAGTCAAGAGTCGATAAGCTTGATTTCTAAACAATAGTTTCATAGGTAATCTCCCTTCTTGTTATAATCCCTATATGAAGTATGACTATAGTATAGCACTTAGAAATTGAAAGGGAAAACTTTTGAATATATGCAACACACAAAATGAGCAAAGAAACGATAGAACTTTTGTAACGACCTGAGAGTAGTCAAAAGTTCTATCGCTTAAATTTTCAAATTATTTTCTTAGTTTGCAGATATTCAACAATCGGGTGTATTTCTATAGTATTCGGCAGATTTGTTACAACCAAGCATCTCAAAAATATGGACAGCATCTTCCATCTTTTTTTGTCCTTCCTTGACTCTACCCTGCTTGCTATCAAGAAGACCTTCAGCCCACAAATAGACAATTCGGAAATAGGTCTCATTTTCCTTGTAGAAATGCTCTTTGATGACACGTTTAAAATAAGAGGCATTGGTAAATTCTTCATACTCAATGCTGGCTAAAAAACCATTCAATAGCATGGTGTGAAAAAGGTTTCGATTACTAGACATTTCCATTAGAAAATCGGATTTGCGGACCATTTCTCGTACATATCTAGTAAAAAGAGAAACAGACAAGAACGGAGAACTGACTGAGAACAAATTGAGTTCATAGATTCCCCAAATCTCAGTAGAAAACAAGTAGTCATGAAGGACTTTCCCTTCCTCTGCCGTTAACTCAACCGTTTCATCCATACTCTTCATATAAGACTTGATAATGATGGCATTTAGAATATGTTTCTGTTTGTTTTGAGAATGGGCATGCTTTTGATACTCCTTGCGATATAAGTCCTCAAGAGGTGCTATATTCTTTAAATCCAAAACATCTGTGATTTCTTTTCTCAACTCCGAATCTGTATCATACTGAAAACCTCTCGCCAGAAAGAGGATTTCCTCTACACTAGCAGATATATTTTCTAGGGCAAATAGAAACTTTTCCACCGAAAGCTCACTCTGACCTGTTTCAAATCGGGACAACATGGACGGCGAAAATTGTCCCCCAGTTGCTTGTCTCAGCGAGATATTTCTTGACTCTCGTAATTGTCTAAAGACTTTTCCAATCTGCTCCATAGACTTCCCCTTGATTCCGTATTTTCTTCATTTTATCATATTTTTCAGAAAATTCATCAAAAACTTGCCAAATTGTCAGAATTATGAGAAAATAGAGGATATTTATCACGTGGAGGGACTGTAATGAGAGAGGATATCAAAATCAATGACCGTGCTTTGGCCTTGCAAGACCAAATTATCGAAAAACTAGAGAAGGTTTTTGATACAGATGTGGAATTGGATGTTTACAATCTAGGACTGATTTATGAAATCAATCTGGACGAAACAGGCCTCTGCAAGATTGTCATGACCTTCACCGACACCGCCTGCGATTGCGCCGAAAGCCTACCTATCGAAATCGTCGCAGGTCTGAAACAAATCGAGGGTATCGAAGATGTCAAGGTTGAAGTTACTTGGTCGCCTGCTTGGAAGATCACACGAATCAGTCGCTACGGACGCATTGCCCTCGGACTGCCACCTCGTTAATGAGGCAAATCACTTTTGAAGATAAAAAGAAGCAAGCCGAAGATGGCTTGCTTTTTGATACTCAATGAAAATCAAAGAGCAAACTAGGAAACTAGCCGCAGGCTGTACTTGAGTACGGCAAGGCGACGTTGACGTGGTTTGAAGAGATTTTCGAAGAGTATGAGTTTATTTTTTACCTGACTTGTCCATATTCCAGAAGTCTGTCACGGCTCCGCGAGAAGCGGATGATACGATATGGGCGTATTTACCGAGGACACCACGGCTGTAAAGTGGTGGCAAGGTTGTTTCTGCCTTGCGTTTTTCAAGTTCTTCTTCAGATACGGCCATGGAAATTTCTTTGGTATCTTGGTCAACTGTAACGATATCCCCTGTACGAAGGTAAGCAATCGGTCCACCATCCTGAGCTTCAGGAGCGATATGTCCGACAACCAGACCATATGTACCACCAGAGAAACGACCATCCGTCAAGAGGGCAACCTTGTCTCCTTGACCTTTACCAACGATCATGGATGAAAGGGACAGCATCTCAGGCATACCAGGACCACCCTTAGGTCCAACGAAACGAACAACAACTACATCACCATCAACGATTTCGTCTGTCAAGACAGCCTGGATAGCATCTTCTTCTGAGTCAAAGACCTTAGCAGGTCCAACGTGACGACGCACTTTCACACCTGATACTTTAGCAACCGCACCGTCAGGGGCAAGGTTCCCGTTCAAGATGATAAGCGGACCGTCTGCACGTTTTGGATTTTCAAGTGGCATGATGACTTTTTGACCTGGGGTAAGGTCTGCAAAGTCAGCTAAGTTCTCAGCAACAGTCTTACCAGTACATGTGATGCGGTCTCCATGAAGGAAACCATTTGCCAAGAGATATTTCATAACCGCAGGCACACCACCGACTTCATAGAGGTCTTGGAAGACATACTGACCAGATGGTTTCAAGTCGGCCAAGTGAGGCACACGTTCTTGGATCGTATTGAAGTCCTCAAGGGACAAATCAACATTAGCCGCATGGGCAATAGCAAGCAAGTGAAGAGTGGCATTTGTAGAACCACCGAGAGCCATGGTTACAGTGATGGCATCTTCAAAGGCTTCACGAGTCAAGATATCAGATGGTTTGAGACCAAGCTCCAGCATCTTAACAACAGCACGTCCTGCTGCTTCGATATCTTCTTTCTTGTCGGCTGATTCAGCTGGGTGAGATGAAGATCCTGGCAAACTCATACCAAGAACTTCGATAGCAGTCGCCATGGTATTAGCTGTATACATACCACCACAGCCACCAGGGCCCGGGCAGGCATTACATTCAAGACGTTTCACGTCCTCAGCTGTCATGTCACCGTGGTTCCATTTCCCGATTCCCTCAAAGACAGAAACCAAGTCAATGTCTTTGCCATCAAGATTTCCCGGTGCAATGGTACCACCATAGGCGAAAATGGCTGGGATATCCATATTAGCAATGGCAATCATAGAACCAGGCATGTTCTTGTCACAGCCACCGATAGCAACGAAAGCATCGACGTTGTGACCACCCATAGCCGCTTCGATTGAGTCTGCGATGATGTCACGAGATGTCAAAGAGAAACGCATACCAGGCGTTCCCATGGCAATCCCGTCCGCTACGGTAATGGTTCCAAACTGAACAGGCCAAGCCCCTGCAGATTTGACACCTTCTTTCGCCAATTTCCCAAAATCATGCAAGTGAATGTTACATGGTGTATTTTCCGCCCAAGTCGAAATCACTCCCACAATCGGTGTTTCAAAGTCCTTATCTGTCATACCAGTGGCACGAAGCATAGCACGGTTTGGTGATTTAACCATGCTGTCATAAATGCTACTGCGGTGACGTTTATCTAATTCAGTCATCTTATCCCTCCCGTTTCAGTTTCTACTATTATAGCACATTTTAAAAGCAATGAACAGAAGAAAATTCTTGAATTTTCAGAAAATTCTATACAGTAATATTTTCTTTAATAATGTCACATTTATTTCTTGACTTTCTAAAACAAAGTGATATCATTTAGATATCATATAGCAGGAGGTCATTCTTATGACTGAAAAACTCATCAATTCAAAACCAAATGGTGTATTCGCATTGATTCTCATTGAGTTGACACTCGTACTTGGTATCTTTATATTTATAATGGGTGCTGGTTCAGAAAACGTTTTTGGAATTATTATCGGACTTTTATTAAGCTTAATTGCAGGCCTAGCTCATGCTGGTTTAAAAGTTGTCAAACCTCAGGAAGCTCTGGTTCTGACACTCTTTGGTAACTATACAGGCACCATCAAAGAACCTGGTTTTTACTTTGTCAATCCCTTCAGCGTAGCAGTTAACCCTGCAAACCACACTCGACTTGGTCAAAGTGGTGATGTTAGCACAAAATCTCCTTTTTCAGGAATGAAATCATCAAATGGCAATGATGTAAACCTTGAAATTGGCAAGAAACAGATTTCTCTAAAAGTTATGACTTTGAGCAATTCCCGTCAAAAGATTAACGATTGCTTAGGTAACCCTGTTGAAATTGGAATTGCGGTAACTTGGAGAGTTGTCGATACCGCTAAGGCAGTCTTCAACGTTGACAACTACAAGGAATATCTCTCTTTGCAGTGTGATAGCGCCCTTCGTAATATTGTCCGCATCTATCCTTACGATGTGTCTCCCAATGTAGATACTACAGGGGATGGACAAGCAGATGAAGGAAGTCTCCGTGGCTCTAGCGAAATTGTAGCTAACCGTATTCGTGAAGAAATCCAAAGTCGCGTAGAAGATGCTGGCTTGGAAATCCTTGAGGCACGTATTACTTACCTAGCTTACGCTCCAGAAATTGCAGCTGTTATGCTTCAACGTCAACAAGCATCTGCCATTATTGATGCCCGTAAGATGATTGTAGACGGCGCTGTAGGAATGGTTGAAATGGCACTAGAACGTCTCAATGAAGGAGAGTTGGTAGAACTTGACGAAGAACGAAAAGCTGCCATGGTTTCAAATCTCCTAGTCGTTCTCTGTGGTAATCATGATGCACAACCAATTGTCAACGCAGGAAGTCTTTACTAAAGATGGCTGAAGCTAAAAAAAAGCAGATCCCCCTTCGACTCTCAACAAAGTTATACGCTGCACTCGCATCATGGGCAGAAGACGACTTTCGTTCAGTCAATGGGCAAATCGAATATCTCCTCACAGAGTGTGTCAAGCAACGAAAGAAAGATGGAAAATACGTATCAGAAACCATTGATGAACCATTTGAGATTGATATTTAACACCTTCTCCTGTCTGCTGGGTCGGACGGGAGAATTTTTTCATCTTTTTTTGTCAAGTAACTTTACTTTACAAAAAAAATGTGTTATCCTAGTATGGTTGATGAAAATCACTAGATTGAATCGAATTTAAATACCTAAAGGAGAAATCAAAATGGCAGTACCTGCACGTCGCACTTCAAAAGCGAAGAAAAACAAACGTCGTACACACTACAAAGTAACAGCTCCATCTGTAAACTTTGACGAAACTACTGGAGATTACTCACGTTCTCACCGTGTATCACTTAAAGGATACTACAAAGGACGTAAAATCGCTAAAGCTGCATCAGCTGAATAATAGAAGGGAGATACCATGCGCGTAAACATTACACTTGAACACAAAGAATCTGGTGAACGCTTGTACCTTACTTCTAAAAACAAACGTAACACTCCAGACCGTCTTCAATTGAAGAAATACTCACCAAAACTTCGCAAACACGTTGTGTTTACAGAGGTTAAGTAAGCATTCAATACGAATCAATACATAAGAAAAACTCTGATTTGAACTACACCTCAAAAGTTAGACAGAAAAACCTAACTTGGGGTGTTTTATTATAATGAAATTAATTTTATCGAAAGCAAAGTTAAAGGAATGGAGTAATTTTAAATGGTGAACGGTCAATCAATCAATAGTTTAATGAGGCATATAAGAAATAACCATGGAATTACTATATATGGTTCTAAACATAAAAAACATTTACTGAGAATGGGTTATTACCATGGTTATAAAGGATATCGTTTTTATAAATCTAGACAAAGATTATTCAGATTAAGTAACTTTGATGAAATAATAGCTATTTATAACTTTGACACAGCATTAAAAGATTTACTATTCTCGCCTTTAGTTTCTTGTGAAACATCTATTAAAAATTATATTTTAGATGAATTAGTAAGCAACAGTGACCCAACATTTGAAGACATATACATTAAAAAATTAGATGATTATATATATTTTAATACTAATCAAAGGACAAATATGCTCAAAAAACGTTTGTATCTTCAAAAAAATATTCATAGTAGCATTCACATGAACTATGATAAGAATAAAATGGTTACACATAAAATTAATTCAGGAAATCAGATTCCTTTGTGGATAGTATTTGAAATTCTCTCGTTTGGGAAACTCGGTGATTTTGTTAAGCAAATGAATAGAAATTACCGAATAAATGTGCTTAATATACTTGGAATCCGTGACCCTATGGATACTGATGGAAGTCATCTAACAAATCATATATTTATTTTAAACGAATTGAGAAATGCGATTGCACATAATCATATTATTTTTGATACTCGTTTTAAGAATCGTCATATCAATCAAACACTTTTGAACGATATGAGTATAAAATATAACAATGCAAATATAATATTTAATTCGATCGTAGACTATTTCATGCTTATAGTCATGTACTTAAAGGCATTTGGTTATTCAAAAACAGAATTAAGAAGGTTAATCAGAGATTTTAAACAGATTGTGGATAATTTAAATACTGAAATCCCAAGTAGTGAATTCAATAGAATTCTCGGATCGAATATATACAATAAAATAAATAGTATTAGTAATTATGTGTGACTTTTTACTTACACTACTTGACAAAAACTGAGATAAAATGATATAATTCTTTTATTGATTGCAGTATAGATTATTAGAGACTATACTAGATGACTTGTGAATTTATTTCAGGAGTCATTTTTTTGTGTTTTTAAAATCTTGAGTATACAATATAAGTGCACAAAAACCTTAGATTTATTTCTATGGGCTTAGTTATAAAAGAGAATAGGCGGAACCGCCGAATGTCGCCCCCACTAGCTAAGTAGCGCGTTGGTAATAGATATTTTGTGTCCTACTATATAGCTATACTTTCATGCCACTAATTCTTGTTATTACATAGAGACAAACAAATTAATTATTCCAAGCGATTCCTGATAATTTTACTATATTACAAAGATAATACAGTAGTCGTTTTAACATCGAGATGAATTTTTCCTGTTACCTAATAGTATCCTTTTAGGTTAATTACCAATTATTTATGAAATTCTCTGTATGCCATATGTTACTGTTCTATACATAATTAGTCTTTTATAACTGATACGGAACCATTTGAGTTAATTGCTCGACAACAGTCTGTATAAACTTCGATAAAATCATATCCTCCATGTAAAGCAATGCTTTTGGCTTTATCGAGTCCACCAGGTAATATCTCTCCTCGTTTATAATGCTCAATGATTTCTCCAACTAAGTCTAGGGTGTGCGCTTCGTAAGGTACTCCTAAATAACATTTTGCTACAAAACCTAGGAGAATTCCATTAATATCCACATCTGGGAATTCCGACTTGATTGTATTAATAATTTCATTTACTTCCTTTTTATTATGAACATGTCCTCCTGCATCTAGTTGATGAATAGCATCCATATATTCTTTAGACCGTGATTTTCTTAGAAGCCTATCTAAACTCAATTTATCTATCTGTGGTTGTTTTAAGTTAGAAGTCATGATATGGCTTGCTTGTGTTTGTTTTTGGGATTGGTATGGATTTAACATTGGTCTAGGCATCTATTTTTCTCCTAATCGTGTTATAAGTTATATTTTGCAATTTAAGATTCCTTTTAATGGTACTCTCAGAATAGATCTTCATTTAAGGAATTATAAAAATGGACACGAAACTGAGATTACAGTTACCGTGTCCAAATAATGAACTTATTAAACAAGTACTTTTCTTGTTTTAAGTCCACTTTGTTTATGAACAAGTCCCTCTCCACCGATTGGTTTTCCAGATGCAGGAACAGCTCTTTCTTTCCCCCAATCTCTAATAGCCTCAATTTTTTCTGGGCTAGTTTGAGAGAGGGGGACTACATTATTGAAGGCATTCATGATATTCTCTTTGTTGAGAATAAAATTGTTATTAGCGATAGCTCGGTAAGCTAAATCTCTAACTGTCGATTCTAAGTCCGCACCAGTGAAACCATCACTTATTTGAATGATATTATCAGAAAAATCTCCTTCAAATTCTAGACTTAAGTATTTTTTAAAATACAAAGCAAGTATTTCTTTACGCTCATCTGCAGTAGGTAGATCAACAAAGAATAACTCATCAAATCTTCCTCGACGGAGAAGTTCTGATGGAAGCATAGACACATCATTAGCTGTTGCAACTACAAAAACTTGTTTTTTGCATTCTTGCATCCAGAATAAGAATTGACCAACCATACGAGTAGATACACCGCCATCATTAGCGCCTCCAGTAGCTCCTGATAGTCCTTTTTCTATTTCATCAATCCATAAAATACATGGAGATACATTCTCAGCGGTAGTTAGAGCATCTTTGAGTTGCTGTTCAGACTGACCTACATAACTTCCTTGAACCGTTGCAAAATCTAAACGATATAATGGAAGTTTCCAGTTAGCAGAAATTGATTTAGCAGATAAAGATTTTCCGCATCCAGGGACACCTACTAGGAGTATTCCTCTAGGTGGTTGCAATCCTTTCTCACGTAACATATCTTTCTTTTCGGGAGTTAGTAGTTCTTTCTTTTCATTAAGCCACTTCCTTAATCCTTCAAGTCCTCCGACATCCTTTACAGAATCATCTACAACGATTTTTTCTAGACCAGAGATATCAGAGAATAGGCGATCTTTTGCAAATCTTATCTCATCTAAATCAGATTTTCTTATGCACTTATTTGCAATCAAAGCAGCGATAACGTTCTCCGCCTCAATTCTAGTTACCCCATTGAGAGCTGCTGCAGCTTCTCGAATATCGGAGTTGTCCCATTCAATCTGGATATCGTTTCTATAGTCGTCAATGTATTCTTGAATTATTGAGTACATTTCCTCTTCGTTAGGTAAATCTATTTTTACTGTCATACCTTGCCGTTGAAGTTGATTCCAAATAGGGGTATTGGTAAAAACTATTACAACGCCTCCAGTTTCATTGGCTAGATTGACCAGTGCTAAGACTTGTTTAGAATCGCTATTTTCATTACTAAGATCCGGAACTTCTGTCAGTACAATAGTTTGGTATTGTTTCTTTTGCATTTGGTCCGTCATGTAATCTATTGCACCATAAATAGATTTATCATCGTTAACATTCTTACCAGAACTAAGATCATACACACCTTTGGTGAGAGTATATACGTTGAACGGAAGTTGTAATTCTTCAGATATTCCCTTCAACATATCTAATGTTCTACTTGGCTCAATGGTATTGATAGCAATAAAAGGAATTCTTGCAAGTGAATATCTCGTAAGAAGTTCTTTGCTTTTTACTATATTGCTCATTTACTGTTCACCTTTATTTAAAAAAGAATTAATTTTATGATTTCTAATAATACTTGACATTTTCCCGCTTCGGTCCTGTTTTGCGGATTCTTCTAAAGATTTTTGCATACTATTAGCTTGTTCTATAACGAGATTTAGGTAGTGTTGTCGCTCTTTATCCGGAATTACAGGAAGATTGATTGCTTCAGCTAAGAACGTCATTTCTTTTCTCAAAGAAAGAATTGCTTGAATAATAGCTCCCTCGTATCCTTGGGATTTTAGTAAATCATTTTGAAACTTATCTGAAGCTACATTCATACGGTAATTAACAGCGTCAATTAACTTTGTAGAGAAACGTTCTGCCACACCGTATTGCCATTCGATAGTTCCAGATTTCATCATTTTTAAAACTGTTTCATCATCATCTTTGTTTTTAAAAATAGCTAAGACATTTACCCATTCTGCATATGTTTGTGGTTTATTCATTATTTTTGCCGTTTCCTTCTGACTAGCAATTGTGGGGGCACAATATCCCATGAAGGGAGTCCCTCAGCAAACACGCTCATAGGTTCTTCAGTGATATCTTCTTCAGTATTAATGCTCTTAAATGGAGTGGTGTTATTAGATGATGGCTTACTATCGCCTTTATATTTTTCATCCATGTCAATTACCTCCTCAAATTTTAATCTTTCTATTAGATGATGCCAACTTGTTTACATATTGTTCAGGTCTTATTTGTTCGAGGAAATCAAGAACTTTAGTGCTTTCAGCATCTCTCTCTGCGAATTCAATTCTAAAGTCTACAATTTCAGCTAGAGTAGCTCTTATAATTTGTTCACCATTCACTCTTTTATTCTCGTATTGTTCTTCAATTTTCTTGCGATTCGTTTCAATGTTTTCAATATTAGATTTATGCTTAAGAACCATAACAATCCCCGCTATAATAGCTATTAAACCTAAGAAAATATTCCCAAAAATCATCATTAAACCAATTACTCCGATAGCTATACCACCATACAAAAGGAATTTATCAAATAAACTTGGGAAGTAGTTTGACAAAGTTTGTTCTTTTTCAGAGTCAATCTGAGAATTGAATTTTTCAATCAACTCGTTTTCGTTTTGGCCATCTGTTGATTTATCATTAAAAGTATCCACATTAATTTCAATTTCGTAAGGAATCTTCATGCGATTTTTTGCAGTAACGTCATTATAAGCGTTTGTTACCCAATCACGAGAAAGAGCCAATGCAAATTTTTGGGTTGATATACTTGAGTGAGAAGATTCGGGTTTCATTGCTGCATCCGTAAGTAACTGGGTGAAATCTTTATGGGTTTCAAATGCAGTCACTTCAATATTCATGTTTTGATGAGCACGGTTGTCATCTCCTCCGAAGTCAACCACAAACTGCTCGAATTTTTCTTGTTTTCGAAGAGCTAATTCTTCGTTGTCAAAATCAGTCACAAGTGTGTCTAAAATATCATCTAATTGATTTTTGACGCTTTCTGTAGAACCTTTTTTCTCAAAAATATCGGTTAGGTAGTTTAGCATTTGTTCATGAAGATGAGCCCCTTCGAGAATATCCTCTAGTACAGGCCAACTATCACTATATTTTCTTAGGTTAGGGTATAAATCTTCATCTATTTCGCTTCTTTTTAAGTTAATAGCTTCGGACCATTGTTCTGTTTGCTGTTCAGTAAAACCAGGTTTTTCTTCAAGTCGGCTGAGCCATTCATTCATTTGACGTGAGATAACTCCTTCGGTATCAGCTCCCAAGAGTCCACTTGCAAAAGCATCTAAGATAATTATAGAATTTCTGTCGAGATTTTCTTCATCTTGATTAGCTAGATAACGTTGAGTCCACTTAAGGCATGCGTTCTTTCTGTTAGCTCTTCTACAAATTAAGGCAAAGAAAAGGGAGGTTTTTTCATCGTTTCGTTTAATCCCTTCCTTGACTGCTTTTTCAGCTAACTCGGGTTGATTATTTATCCATGCTGCTAATGCAACTAAGCATGGAGCAAGCCAGTAACCTGGAGTTGATATCATTAGTTCTTCTGTTGCAGTGCTGATTG
This sequence comes from Streptococcus oralis, assembly GCF_003943825.1. GTDB lineage: Bacteria > Bacillota > Bacilli > Lactobacillales > Streptococcaceae > Streptococcus > Streptococcus oralis_CD. Next base: position 71,586 of record NZ_RJNJ01000009.1, on the reverse strand, counting down.
TTTCCTTTTTGACAATTCCTAAATCATCAGCTTGTAAAATCCCTGTGGTAGTACGACGAACAATATCATAATGTCCATATTTCTTCTCAATTTCCTGACGGATTTTTACCAGTCGAGTTTCAGCTTGTCCTAATCTATTAGCTTTTTGTTGGATATTCACAAATTCATGAAATTCTTGTGCTAAACTACCAATTTCATCATAAACGATTTGAAGATTTTCGTTTGCTACATCAACTCTAGCATCAATTGTTCGTAATCCTTCATGGATAGAGCGCAAACTTTTCTCGATTTCACGAAGATCAGCTTGATGTATTATTCTTTCAGCCATAATATCCCCCTTGTTAATGATTTCCAAATTAATTAGAAAAAATTTTGACTAATTTTCTAAATAAACTATCTTAAAATCATTTTGATTTTTTCCTTATAGAAAAAGAATATCATAATTATTTTATTAATTCAACTTATCATAAGAATGAAGCGAAAGTATTTGATTCGCGCTGACCTTATAGTTACTCGATAGGTATTTTTGGTATATAGAAATCGATTATCATATCAATGAGGCTCTAGCGCTTGAATGGTCTGATATTGACTTAGATAATGCCATTGTGCATATCACAAAAACACTAAACTATAATCAAGAACTCAATAGTCCTAAATCAAAATCTAGCTATCGTGATATCGATATAGATCAAGCGACTGTTAGTATGCTGAAGCAGTACAAACATAGACAAGTACAAGAAGCTTGGCAACTTGGGCGCTCTGAAACTGTCGTCTTTTCTGACTTCATAAATGAGTACCCCAATAATCGAACTCTACAAACCAGGTTAAGAACTCACTTTAAACGTGCTGACGTACCTAACATTGGTTTTCATGGTTTTCGCCATACTCACGCTAGTCTCTTGCTTAACTCTGGAATACCTTACAAGGAACTTCAGCACCGTCTAGGACATTCCCAATTATCTATGACCATGGATATATACAGTCATCTCTCAAAAGAGAACGCAAAAAAAGCAGTCTCATTCTATGAAACTGCACTAAAAAGTTTATAACTGAACAAATAACTGAACAAACCCAGAAATCAACGTTTTAAGACAAAGCAAAAAGCCCACTGTTGTAGGCTTTCTGTAAGATGTTTCTTAAAATTAAAGCATTTTGTTGTAGAATTCAACGACAAGTGCTTCGTTGATTTCTGGGTTGATTTCGTCGCGTTCTGGCAAGCGAGTCAATGAACCTTCCAATTTTTCAGCGTCGAATGATACGAATGCTGGACGTCCAAGAGTAGCTTCTACTGCTTCAAGGATTGCTGGAACTTTCAATGATTTTTCACGAACTGAGATCACTTGACCTGGAGTTACGCGGTATGATGGGATATCAACGCGTTTTCCGTCAACAAGGATGTGACCGTGGTTTACGAATTGACGAGCTTGACGACGAGTAGTCGCAAGGCCAAGACGGTAAACAACGTTATCCAAACGACGTTCCAAAAGAAGCATGAAGTTGAAACCTAGGATTCCGCCTTTGATTTTTGTAGCTTGTACGAACAAGTTACGGAATTGTTTTTCACCTACACCGTAAGTGAAACGAAGTTTTTGTTTTTCAGCCAATTGCAAACCGTATTCTGACAATTTAGAACGGTTGTTTGGTCCGTGTTGTCCTGGTACGTAGTTACGACGTGCCAATTCTTTACCTGTACCTGTAAGTGAAAGGCCAAGGCGACGAGCTTGTTTCCAAGATGGTCCTGTATAACGTGACATGTGTATATCCTCCTGATATAAATAATATTTCGGTGGAAATAGTCACTTAGAAAGCCCTGATTCGTGCAGATGCCCTTCGCCTAAACAGCCAAGGTTACTTGTCATAAGACACCTGTTGACGAGCTTCATGCTTTCCTGCTGCTATTTCACACAAAGGCTATTGTACCATGAAAAGCTAGATTTGTAAAGGGATTTTACGGCTTTATTTCAAATTGAGGCTGAATGTAAACTTGCTTCCTAAGCCATACTGACTTTCTGCTGTGATTTCGCCACCAAGCTGATGGGCTAGTTCGCGTGCAATCGCAAGACCTAATCCATGTCCACCTGTCTTCATATTGCGCGAAGTTTCTACACGATAAAGTCGTTTAAAGATCTTTTCCAAATCCTCAGGAAGGATTCCCTGACCCTCGTCTTTCACACTGATTGTCAGCTCTTGTTCTGTTAATTGGGCAAGAACCTCGATTCTGGTTCCTGGTTCTGAATATTTAAAGGCATTGTTTAACAAATTAACTAAAATGCGAGAAAGTTTGTCAGAATGGCTCTTGATTTTCGCCGACTCAGGTGATACTTGAATGTAAACATCTCGCTCCTCTTGTTCAATCTGGAGTTGAAATTCACTCATTGACTCAATCAACAGCTGATCTAAAAAGACCTCTTCAACTTCTTCAGTAGCAGTATCTTGAGGTTGTGTATTGAGAGTCAAAACATCCAATTCCTCCACTAGCTTGTTTAGACGCTCAGTTTGCCGACCAATCGTGGCTAAGTAGTGGAGCCGCTCCTCTTCCTTGATCACTCCATCTAGAATTCCCTCCACAGTAACCTGAATGGAAGTAATGGGAGTTTTAATATCGTGAGAGAGCTGCGCAATCATCATTCTCTTTTCTTGCTCGCTCTCATCAAGTGATTGAAAGGTAGCCTGCAAATTGTGAGACATGTCATTAAAAGCCTGGCCCAGCTCTTGAAATTCTAATGGGCCTTTGGTTTCAATTTCTGTGCTGAAATCCTTGCTGGCTATATCCTGCGCTTGTTTTTTCAAATGTTTCAGAGAAGAGAACACAGGCGACAAAAGAAAGATGCTCACTGCAGCGCCAATGAAACTAGCAATCAAGGTCATTCCAACTAGAAAGTAAACTTCACTTTTCTCAATCAACATCCGTTGGACTGCCCAGAAAACGACCAAAATCGTTAGTAGAGTCGACACTAGATACCCCACTAAAATATAGTTTTTTAATTTCATTTTCTACCTCTTGGTCTTTCCATCTTATAGCCCAAACCCCAGACAGTTTTGATAGCAGGAGCATTTGAATTTGTATACTTGGTCAACTCTTGCCTCAAAGCATGGATATGAACATTGAGTGTATTGGTATCATCCACATAGTCCTCTTGCCATACCTTCTCGTAAAGTTCCGTCTTTGAAAAGACTCTCTCAGGATTGCTGGCCAATATCCATAGAAGTTCAAAGGATTTTACTGTCAATTCCAAAGGTTGATCCCCAATGCGAACCTCATGAGTCACATGGTTGATTACCAAGTCACCAAACTCGATCTGTTCTGTCTCTCTTCCACGGCTAAGGCGACGCAAGATATTATTCACTCTTAAAACCAATTCGCGTGGGCTAAAGGGTTTGACTATAAAATCATCTGCCCCCAAACTTAATCCATAAATCTTATCCTGTTCGCTTGTCTTAGCAGTTGTAAAGAGGAAGGGTTGATCCGGAGCGATATACTGAACTTCACTGATAAAATCATAACCGTCCATATTGGGCATCATGATATCTGTGATAATGAGGTCGATAGATTTTTTTCTGAAAAGTTCTAATCCCTCCTTACCATCATGGGCAACCAAAACATCGTAACCTGCCTGTATAAGATAGCGGTTTTGAATATCTAGAATATCTATCTCATCATCAACCAGCAAAATTGTCTTTTTCATCTGACACTCCTTCGATAAAAACAGTGTTATACTTGCTTTAGTATAACACTATTTTCTCTAATGTTTAAGTGATTTGAATCTTAATCTTCTCGTTTGGTTGTCAAACCCAAAAGTCCAACAAGACCTGCCAAGGCTAGACCAAAGATACCAAGACCAGCTGTAGCTGTTTTAGCTTCCCCAGTATTTGGTAACATCGCTTTATCATCTTTTTTCATCATATTAGCCATTGGGCTAGAAGCTGGTTGATCTACTTTCATATCTGACATATGGTGATTTGTACCCATCATACCCTCAGTCGTACCTGTAGAGCCTGTTTCAGAAGGCTTCGTATTCATCTGACCTTGTTGAGATGGTATTGTCGCCATTTCTTTTCCACGAAGCTGAATCGTTACTTGACGAGTAGCAATCAGATTGGTCAAATCAGGTTTGCCGTCTTTAGCGCCATAGACTTTAACAGTAGCTAGATACGTATAGGTTCCGTTAGCTCGAAGTTGATTCAGCAAGGCCTGACCATCTTTGCCAACCGTATTGCCATTCAAATCCACTTCGTAGAAATATTGGCCTTTAGCCAAGCCTTCAAGTGGCAATAGAGCAGGATTTTTAGCTGTTCCGTTGTCTGACCATGGGGCTTTGTCTGATGCTTTTAACAAGAGGCGAGTCAACATACCATCTCCACCAAAAGCTTCGTATGGAATAACTTGGTTGACACCGGCCAAGAAAGGTCCAGGAACCTTAGCCTTATCAAGGTAGCTAGCTGGAACATCAATCATGTCTTTGATATTGTTAACAACAGACTCTTTAACCTGACTTGGTGTGGTTAAACCATTCAAATTAACAGTCAAATCTTTAGTTGCTACCAGATTAGTTAAGTCAGGCTTGCCGTCTTTTGAACCGTACACCTTGATGGTAGCCTTATAGCTTTGCGTACCGTTTTGTTTCAACAAGTCAAGCAGCTCTTTGTCAGATTTTCCTTGGGTGTCAGCCAAGTCTACTTCGTAGAAGTAAAGGCCTTTGCCCAATTTCTCTACCGGTGGGAGAGCGGGATTTTTAGCTGTTCCATTGTCTGACCACGGAGCCTTGTCGGATGCTTTCAAGATCAGGCGAGTCAACATACCGTCACCAGCGAAGAATTCGTATGGAATAACTTGGTTGACACCAGCTGTAAATGGACCTGGGAAATTAGCTCTATCCAAGTAAGAAGCCGGAACATCTACTGTATCTTTGGTGTTGTCGGCCACACCTTTTTGCACTTCAGCTGGAGTGGTTGAACCATTCAAGTTGACATTTAAATCTTTAGTCGCTACGAGGTTAGTTAAGTCAGGTTTGCCGTCTTTTGCACCGTACACCTTGATAGTAGCTTTATAGCTTTGTGTACCATTTTGTTTCAAGAGGTCAAGCAGCTCTTTATCTGATTTTCCTTGGGTGCCTGCCAAGTCTACTTCATAGAAGTAAAGACCTTTGCCCAATTTCTCTACTGGTGGGAGAGCGGGATTTTTAGCCGTTCCATTGTCTGACCATGGAGCTTTGTCTGAAGCTTTTAACAAGAGGCGAGTCAACATACCATCTCCACCAAAAGCTTCGTATGGAATAACTTGGTTGACACCAGCTGTGAATGGTCCTGGGAAGTTAGCCTTGTCCAAGTAAGTGGCTGGGACATCTACTGTATCTTTAGTATTGTCGGCCACACCTTTTTGCACTTCAGCTGGTGTGGTCAAGCCATTCAAGTTAACATCCAAATCTTTAGTCGCTACCAGATTAGTTAGGTCAGGTTTGCCATCTTTCGCACCATACACCTTGATGGTAGCTTTATAGCTTTGTGTACCGTTTTGTTTCAAGAGGTCAAGCAGCTCTTTATCTGATTTTCCTTGGGTGCCTGCTAAATCCACTTCGTAGAAGTAAAGGCCTTTGCCCAATTTCTCTACCGGTGGGAGAGCGGGATTTTTAGCTGTTCCGTTGTCTGACCATGGAGCCTTATCGGATGCTTTCAAGATAAGACGAGTCAGCATGCCGTCACCAGCGAAGAATTCGTATGGAATGACTTGGTTGACACCAGCTGTAAATGGTCCTGGGAAATTAGCTTTATCCAAGTAAGAAGCTGGAACATCTACTGTATCTTTGGTGTTGTCAGCCACACCTTTTTGCACTTCAGCTGGAGTGGTCGCTAGTTGCGCTTCACTGGCTTCACGGTCTTGTCCAGAAACTGTAGACGCAGGACTTTCCACAGGTTTAACTGCATCTTCTGTTTGTTTCTTAGAGTCAGGTTGTGCTTGCACTTCTTCTTTTGGCGCTACTTCCGGATCTTTAGCAGTTGCGTCCGCTTTTTCTGAAGAGCTTGTCGTATCCAAGCTTGCTTTAGGTGCTGAGTCTGCTTGTTCTGAAGGAAGAGCTACATCGACTGCTTTTTTGAGAGCCTCTGCTGGTATGTCGCTCTTTTCACTCACCGAAGCAGCGTCTGGCACGACTTGGGCAGGAGTCGGATTGACGACATCAGCACGTGCAGAACTTGGTTGACCAACTAGGACAAAGAAGCCACTAGCTACAACAACTGAAGCAACACCGACACTGAGACGGCGAATAGACCAACGAGTATATCTCTGATTTGGATTGAATTTCATAGGATTCTCCTTAGAGTTTTCTTTTTTTATGACTCTAGTATAATCTCCTAAAATTAAAAAGGATTAAGAAAAAGTTAAAATTTTTCTTAAATCCCTCTTATAAAATACTTATATTGACTCGTTAATTATTTGGAAAGAGAGTACCCTTCCTCTCCTACTCACTCAGTTCAGCTAGGGTGTCCAGATGTTGGTTATTAATGACGGCCATGATGTAGGCATCTGCCTGCAAGAGGTCATTAGGTCCGAATTGGACATCCAGAGGAGCATTTTCGTAGGAACGAAAACCAAGTACATTGAGGTTGTATCGCCCACGTAAATCCAACTGACTGAGGCTTTTACCTACCCATGATTGGGGGATTTTCATCTCGACAATCGATACATTCTTGTCCAGCTGAAAGACGTCTACGCTGTTATGAAAGAGGATGGTCTGTGCTAATGAGCGCCCCATTTCAAACTCTGGTGAGATGACTGCGTCTGCACCAATTTTTTCCAACACCTTTTTAGCTGTATGACTTTTGACCTTGGCGATAACGGTCGGCACTCCTAAACTCTTGCAGTGCATGACCGCAAGAACACTGGACTCCAGATTTTCACCTGTTGCGACGACTACGGTATCACAGGTGTCAATCCCCGCTGATAGAAGGAGTTCTTCATCCGTGATATCTCCAACTACTCCACGCGCCAACACTGATTCAAATTGATTAATGCGTTCCTCGTGGTCATCAATAGCAATGATATTCATGTCATGCTTGGCTAGGGCAGCCAAAACACTGCTCCCAAAAATTCCCAAGCCTAAAATTCCAATTGTCCGATCTGACATCGTTTTTCCTTTCTTATCCGATAGTGATATCTGCCTTCATATAGTGAATCGTATCTTTCTTGTCTGGCTGGTATTCCGCTACACTGACCAGTAGTGTCAAGGGACCAATACGGCCGATAAACATCAACAACATAACGATACTGAGGGCTAACTTACCTAACTCTGGTGTTAAATTTGCCGTCACCCCAACTGTTGCAAGGGCTGAAATGGTCTCAAACATGAGGTAGATAAAGCGCGGATTTCCCTCTGCTGTTATCCCTAGTAGGATCAAGCCCAGCAAGAATGTTAGCAAGAAGATAATAAAGACACTGAAAGACTTTTGTACGGTTCGGGGTTCAATGGTCCTCCGAGCCACATTAGCATGAGGCAAGCCCAATAGTTCACTGCGAGCAAAGACCAACAAGACAAAGAAGGTCGTAATCTTGAGCCCGCCTGCTGTCCCTCCAGGTGCCCCGCCCAGAAACATCTGCAAGATGTAGATCAGTAAGGTAACTGGTCTAGCCTGGGTGTAGTCAATGGAAGCAAAGCCTGCCGTTCTCATACTGACTGTCTGGAAGAAACTAACCAGCAGTTTCTCTGGAGCGCTGAGATTTCCAATCGTCCCAGGATTATTCCACTCAATTAAGAGAGTCGATACTGTTCCAAAGAGCAGAATTCCCGCCGTTAAAAAGAGAACCAGCTTGGTATGGAAACGCAGGCGGCGTTTTTTCTTCTTCCCAAACTGGGTCGCTAGGTCAAACCAGACCATAAATCCTAGACCACCAGTGATAATCAAGCCTGCAATCACTAGATTGATCAAGGGATCCGTTTGAAAGGCTACCAAACTCGTACTTCCAAAATTATCAAATCCAGCATTACAGAAAGCTGAAACAGCCAAAAAGATAGAGGTTAGAATCCCTCGCCCCCAGCCAAATTCGGGGATAAAGCGAAAACTCAAGAGAAAGGCACCAATTCCTTCCACCAAAAAAGTCGTCAGAAAGATTGAGCGGATGAAGTCCTTTAGAGACTGGGTTTCTCCATAACTGAAACTTTCTTGAATAGTCTCACGACCACGAAGGCTGAGCTTTTGCTTGCCTTGGATATAAAAGATTCCGATAAAGGTCATGAGCCCCAAACCACCAATCTGGATCAAAATCATACAGATCAACTGGCCCCAGATATTATAAGTCGAAGCCACTGGCAGAGTGAAAAGCCCTGTCACACAGACCATGGACACGGTCGTAAAGAGATGGTCAAAGTAGGTCGCTTGTGACGTTTCTGCTTGCACAAAGGGGAGACTTAAAAGGAGAGAACCCAAGAAGATTACTAGGGCAAAACTTAAAAAGATGCGACGGGCTGGCGACAAGCGTCCCAGTATCGTCTTGATTTTTTCCAAAAAAGATTTGAATAACATAACTACATTCTACCATAAAAACAGTCAGAACACTCACATGTGGTGCACAATGGCAAGACAGAGTTCGAGTGCCTTATCAAAAGCTTCTGAGCCCCAGTCACGACTGTCGTAGTTGTCCAGATCCGCTAAGGAATCTGCAGTAAAGAGCAATTCTCCCCAGACAACACCACGTAGCTGAGCCACTGCCGCAAGAGCCGAGCACTCCATTTCCACAACAGCGCAGCCTTCTTCCTTGCGATAGGCAACCTTTTCAGCCGTCTCTCGGTAAAAACCATCTGTCGTCCAGGTCATAACTTCCTCATAAGGAATGCCTCTTTGCTCCAAAACTTGCTCAATGGCAGAGACAGCCTCAATCTGCATCTCCATATAACGAGAAGGCGCTACATAATGGTAGCTGGTCCCCTCATCTCGCAGAGCGCGAACAGGGACGAGAAAGGCATTTTCCTCTATATCGGCTAGGACGCCACAGGTTCCAGTGGAAATGATTTGCTCCACACCATAGCCAATCAACCAATCCATAAACTGGGCAGCTGGGGCAGAACCCACGGGCGCCTGGGTTAGACAAATCGTCTCACCCTTGTAGTTGATGACATAGACTGGATAAGCCTTGGTGGCAGAAACGAACTCACCAACACAGTCCGCTCCTGCTTCCTGAGCGTAGCGGTCAATCTCTTCCTCCAAAAATGCATAGATGCACTTTTTTGGCAACTTTAAGTCCAATCCCTCATGTGTTGGCATAAGGACCGCCTGGGGATTGTCATCAAACTCCAAAATGGGAATCGCATGTTTCTGAATCATAGCCCACCTCCTCTAATTTTGTACTATTGTATCAAAAGCTGACGAAGTGTCAAGGAGTTGTCTTTAGCAAGCCAGAAAACTCCTCTTCCATACATTTAAGAAATCGTTGCTCTGCTGGAGAGGTCGGTTTCTGTTTTAGTAAAGTGATTGAGAACTATCACCAAAATAGCAAATTCAACAATAAAAAAGCACGAATCTGCATCAGGCAATATATACCCTTTTATATTATCTTGTGCAAGAAGCCAAACCAATAGAATCTAGCCTCCATTTTGTCTAGGCCTACTCTATTTCCACAAAGCACCCAAAATCTGTTTTTCTAATAAGTCTAGGTCTTCTTCTTTTATTTCTCCATTGTCGCTAACGACATAAAGCTGAGCGAAGTAAGCAAACAATGGACCAACACAAATACGAACCATTTGAGGAATCGTTATCTCTGGATTTACACGTGGATCTGCCAGCAATTCCTTATGAAGCACTCGAAGTTTATCTTGAATAGCATTCCAGATAAAAATCTGTTCATTTTTTAGTTTTTTATTTGAAAAACTCTCCTGCAGAATGATTTTCATCAAAGCACGATTTTTTTTGAGATAGCTCATACGATCATGGACGAGATAACGAACCCTCTCTTCTGTCGTTTCAAAAGCTAAGAGTTCCTCAAAAAAACTACCGAAAATGCCTGGGACTACAGGATGTAAAATAGCCGTCAGTAGATCATCCTTCGTCTTAAAATACTTAAACAAAGTTGCCTGGCTTAGTCCAGCACGCTCAGCTATGTGAAGAGTTGATGTCCCATGGTAACTCCTGGTTGATATGAGATCCACTGCTGCCTGCATGATTTTTTTCTTTCCTTGAGGGTAATTCGCTTCTTCTAAGTAATCTTCAAACGATTCAAAAACAGTCTTATCCATCTAATCTTCACACCTTTTTAGCATTATTTATGTTGATTTCTAAACTTTACGATAACGACGCAATCCAACAATATTAAGAATTGTTAAAATGATCAAGAAAACCATTAAAACACCAAGATTTGGCAAAATATCACCAAGATTGTGTCCGTAAAGAATAATCTGGCTTATTGCATCACCAGAATAGGTTAATGGCAAAAATTTCCCCACAGTTGGAGCCCATTCTCCCATGGATGACAATGGAATAATTCCTGAGAAAAAAAGTTGGGGCATAATCACGAGGGGAATAAATTGCATCATTTGGAATTCTGATTTTGCTAGAGTAGACAAGAGAATTCCAAAAGCTAGTGCTACAAGAGCCAGTACCACATTAACTATTATAACATTTAAAATACTTCCTACAACTTCTACATCTAGTAGCCAAATTGCTGCTAAAACGACAACTGCCGTTTGAAAAATCGCAATAATACCGTAAGACAACATATAGCCATAGACGATTTCAGATCGTTTCACTGGTGTTGCTAACAAACGTTCTAGTGTTCCACTGGTGCGCTCTTTCAAAAGCGCCATACCTGAAATCAAAAAGACAAAAAAGAAAACTACAAAACCTATCAAAACCGGAATCATACTGGTAAAGAAGCTTGTATTTTCATCTCCATACTGGTAAGACTCCTTGATTTCAGGTGTTTTTGCGTCCGAGTCCAATTGTGGAAGAGCTTGTTTAACACGAGATACTAACTGATCGGTGCCTTCACTGGCGATACTCGTTCGTAACACTTGTCGTATCATAGAGGTCTTGGAGGCATCTGTATTTGCGTAGTCGACCTGATACTCACCGTCTTTATAAGAAATCACAGCATCGACTTTTTCATTTGCTAGCGCTTCTTTGGCTTGATCTAAGTCTTGATAAGTCTCGACGTCCACATGATCGAGCTCATCCATTTTCGTTACCAAACCAGTTGGTAGATCTTGTGTTGCTAACTTGACATTCACGGTTGTACTAGCTGAAAACATGAGGTTCATCAACCACATGATAAAAACAGGTGCTATAAACATCAGGGCTAGAGTTCGTTTGTCACGAAGTAATTCTTTGATGACTTTTTTTGCAATCGCTATTGTTCTCATTTTACTCACCTTCTGCTTTTAAAAATACTTCTTCAATACTTGAAACTTGATAACTTTCTTTTAAGTGTTGCGGTGTATCAAAAGCAATGATTTTTCCGCCTAATAATAAGCCGACCTTATCCGTCAACTCTGCTTCATCCATAACATGGGTAGTAACTAATATCCCAACCCCATTGTCTCTAAGCGCGAATAATTCTTTCCAGATTTTCTTTCGAAGAGAAGGGTCGATTCCAACTGTCGGTTCGTCCAAAATCAAGAGTTGAGGATTTCCTAACAGCGCGATAGCAAGAGACAAACGCCGTTTCATTCCTCCAGAATAACCAGATACCGCCTTGTTTAAGTAGTCTGTCAGATCTACTACTTGAGCTATATGAGCAATTTCCGCCTTTAGGTCTTTTTTAGAAAGCCCCTTTAGCTGACCAAAAAATTCCAGATTTTCTTGGCCTGACAAGGACTCGTATAAAGCATCTGATTGGGCCATATAGCCAATATCTCCTAAAATATGGCGATTGGGCATAGTGTGATTTAACACTAAAGCTACGCCTCCATCAGCCTTTTCCATTCCTAACGTAGTCTTAATCATAGTTGATTTACCAGCACCAGACGGACCAATTAAGCCTATAATTTCTCCTGGTTGCAATTCAAAGCTGACATGATTCAGAACTATTTGATGGTCAAAAGATTTTACTAAATCTTGTAAATGTAGTAATGTTTTCATTTACTTCCTCCTTGGTGAGTGATTACTCACTTGCTAAATATAAACCTATTGTAGTGAGTAATCACTCACTTGTCAAGAAAAAATCTGAATTTTTTTAAAAATAAAGCACCAGATATTATTATCTGATGCTTATAATGGATAGCTATTGCTTTTAGAGCTGTTTCTAAATCTCTTCTCGATACTCTGAAATGGTCTTTCCTGTCCACTTTTTAAAGGCCTATTCTTCCTCTGCTTTTCTAAGCCAATCCTACCATCGTCATTGCTATCGCAACTCTAATGACCTTGGCGATGGAAATTCATTTTACTCATTTTTATATGAAACAGACTAAGAAATTTTCAAGACCTAATTGGGAGTTGTTTTAGCTACAATCCATCTCTCAAACACAAAAACTCTCCCTTCTCTTTCGAGAAAGGAGATTCTTTTTTATCCTTGTCCGCCAGGGGCTGGACCGCCACCTTGAGGGCCTCCATTTGGTCCACCACCTCCAGGCATAGAGTTGACAATTTCCGTTTGTTTTTCACCGTTGAGATAGATATCTCCACCTGTGTAGGTCGCTGTTCCATCAAAGTCAAAACCTGTTTGACCAGTCATTTTAATGGTTCCGCCTGTAACTGTGATATTGCCGTTTGAGTCGATTGGGTCTGTGTCTCCTTGACCGACTTCTACTGTCAGGTTCCCACCGTTCATGGTGAAGAAGATTTCACTCTGTTGGGCGTTTTTATTAGCTGCGTTGACCCCATCATCTGTCGAATAGATGCTAATGTCCCCACCGTTGATAGTGATTGACTTACCTTCAAGTCCTTCTGTCGAATTCTTGACGGTGTAGGTACCACTATCGATAACCAGGTCTCCAGAAGCGTGGATGCCATCATCTCCTGCTGTGACGGTGATGTTGTTGTTGGATAGGTACATGGTTCCGACTGAAGTATCCTCGTCATTGTCCACCTTTACGCCATCTTCCTTGGCATCGATGGTCATGGTCGTACCAGTGATGTTGAGTTCATCATTGACATTAAAGGCATCGCCAACTGCTGTGATGTTATAGGTTCCGCCCGTGATGTGGAGAATGTCATTAGCCTTGATACCGTTGTTTTTCTTGCCATCCACATTGAGAGTTCCTTTCCCGTTGATGGTCAAATCCACCTTAGAAAAGAGAGCTGCGTCTGCTTTTTCGTCGCTGTTAGAGCTTGAGTCAGAGAGATTGTTGGTGGTTCCCTCTGCTAGAGTCAAGTAGACATGGCCAGCTGATGTCGCAGATATCGCTGCATTGGTATTGGTCATGGTCGCACCTTTTAGGACTAGGTGAACATCTGCCGACTTATCTGCCTCGACCTTGATCTGCACTCCATCAGACTGACCTGAAATCACATAGGTTCCAGATTTTGTGATGGTCACGGTTGATTCAGAGACTGTCACCCCATCTCCAGAGACGTTTGCTGATGAGCCAGATAACTCAATCTTAGAAGCTGTACTTTCATCATAAGAGGTATCATTGTCCTTCTCTGTAAAATAGGATGATTGGTTTGTCTTTGTTGCAGTCGTTGTTGCACTATTTGTCGTTGCATTGGTATTGGATGTAGTTGTTGACTGGGAACATGCTGCCATCAGCACCATTGCCGTTAAACTCGTTGCGAGTAGGGTCCATTTTTTTGATTTCATACTTTTTCCTCTCCTTCGTATGATATAGCTAGACAGTCTACAGAAGATTCCTGAAACAAAACTAAAACTTTTCTGAAAGTTTCCTTAAATTCAGTTTCAGTTAAGTTTCGCTTAATAAAACTTTTAGAAATGTCCTCTAGACTTGTTCCAAGCAAGTTTACCTTGTTTAATCTATGATTTATCTAAAGGAGAAATTGCTTATGAAACCCCTAGAAACAAGCTTTGAACGGATCGAAACCAAGTATATGGTTTCTAAAACAGACTTACAGGATTTAATAGAAGATTTGAAAGACTACCTCGTCGAGGACGACTATCCGACTTCGACCATTTCCAATATCTACTTTGATACAGAAGATTTTCATCTCATCCAAGACTCCTTGCAAGGTCAGCATAAGAAAGAAAAAATCCGTATGCGGACCTATCTTGCGCAGCCAAGTACTAACAGCCCCGCCTTTCTAGAAATCAAGTCAAAAGACGAAGCCGGTATCGGTCACAAGCACCGCGTCCTAGCCCAGTCAGATACCATCACCCAGCTCATCACCAAAGGTTGGGGAGCAGACCTGATCAAAGATAGCTTTCTGGTAGCAGAGGTGCAAAAGATCCGTCAACGCTACAGTGAGGCTCTCAAACCTCGTATCTATATTTCTTATGATCGTTTTTCACTAAAAGAAAAAAAGAAAATCCCAGGATTTCCCTACCAGAAAATTCGTGTCACTCTTGACCAAAACCTGACCTATCGAGATGAAAATGTCAGCCTATTTGCAGACAAGGAAGGCCTGCCTCTCTTAGAAGACGACCTGATCATCATGGAAATCAAGGCGCCTGGTGACAAACCGCAATGGCTACAGGATATCCTTGATAAATATGGTCTGGTAGAGCAAAGATTCTCAAAATACTCCTGCGCCTACCATAAATCACAAGGGCTAGCCTATGCCCCACAACCTATCGGAGAAAGTGTAGGTAATGCTTATGTCTAACCTTTTTAACTCTATTTTCAACGACGCAACCGCTACTGCTGACCCCCTCCAACTCCTACTCGCCCTTGTCGTCAGTCTTTTTCTAGGACTAGCACTCAGCTGGGCCTACAAGCAACGGACTCTTTACACACGGGAATTTGTCATCAGTTTGACCCTTTTACCTTGTTTGATGACGCTGGTCATCTTCCTCGTCAATGGCAGTCTCGGAACGTCGATTGCAGTGGCAGGAACCTTTAGTCTCATTCGTTTCCGTTCTGCAACGAGTGGCTCTCGAGAGCTAATCGCTATCTTTCTAGCTATGATCATCGGTCTGGCGGCAGGGACAGGCTATCTTTTCTTAGCCGTTCTCTTCACAGTCTTTATCCTGGGCATTTGGCTCCTTTTGGAAAAACAACAGAGCAAGAGCAATCACCAACGTCGTCGACTCTTAACCATCACACTTCCCAATAAAGAAGACCGCCTAGATACTATCCAGGTCGCGCTGGATCAATTTTGCACCGAGTCTGACCTTGTCTCAGTAGATACCAGCAACTCTGGTGAATCCTTGCAAACCGTCTACGAAGTCGATCTCCATCCTCAAGTAGACGACTTTCAACTGACGAGCTACCTGACAAGCAAGATATCTCAGTGCGATGTTTCCTTGACCAAGAAAGCCAAAAAGAAGAAAAATCTATAAGACTAAAACTCATAAAAAGAACAGCCCAAGCTGTTCTTTTTAGTTTTCTTTTACTGGGATTTCCTTGATGACACGCGCAGGATTCCCAGCTAGGACGACATTATCTCCGAAGGACTTGGTAATCACGGCCCCCGCTCCTGCAACGACGTTATTTCCCAGTGTCACTCCAGGAAGGACAATGACGCCACCTCCAGCCCAGAAATTATCTCCAATGGTGATGGGCTTGCCGTATTCGACCCCTGAATTGCGTTCATCCGGATCCAGTGGATGGAGTGGGGTTAAAAACTGACAGTTGGGGCCAAGCATGGCGTTGTTCCCGATGCGAATCGGGCAAACATCCAGCATGGTCAAGTTCCAATTAGAATAAAAATTTTCCCCTAGATGGATATTGACTCCATAATCGACCACCAAGCGTGGATTGATATAAAGATTTTGCCCAGTTGAGCCAAACCAAGTCTTGATGATTTCGGATCCCTTCAAGGGATCTTCTTCCTTGTTAAAGGCAGCCTGTTTTTGGCGAGAAGCTTGTGCCAAGGCACGCAACTCTGGGTCCGACGGACGGTAAGGCTCCCCTGCTATCATTTTCTGGTATTCGCTAACCATCTTATCACCTCACACTTACTTTGGACCCATCATATCAAAAAGCCTTTGAAAGGTCAAGAATAGCCTGCTTTCTATACTCTCGAAACTAATTCCCTCCCAAGTCAAAACAACTTGCTTGACAAAAGCTTAACTTCATGGTTTAATATACCCCATAAGGGTATGTTAGGAGGTGCCTATGTTTCACTTATTTACAAAAATTGACAGTATTTCTACCAGCGAGTTAGAAGCTAAACTCAGAGAACCGATTCAGCTACTGGATGTTCGGACGCCTATGGAATTCCGTAGAGGTCATATCAAAAATGCCAAAAATGTTCCTTTAACGGAAATCGGTTCTTACACACCTGCGACAAAAGAAACACTTTATGTCATTTGTCACTCTGGTGTGCGAAGCAAACTAGCTGCGAAGAAGTTAAAGAAAAAAGGCTACGATGTCATCAATGTACGAGGCGGTATGAGCGCTTGGACAGGCAAGGTCATCTAGAAGCATAAAATAATTGGCTACGCAGCCTTGAACCTTATCGAAGGTTTGAGCGATAATATCCAATGGTGTCAGCTCAAAGACGATCTGACTAAGGGTAAAAATCCCTAGATATAAGGACAAGTGGCGAATTTCAGGGGGCGACCCAAGGTCGATACCATCGAACTATGGGAGAACTTGGATGAATCGGACAAGAACCAAACCTACATCCTTAGCTGCCACAGTGTTTTGCGCAGCTAGATCACAGAGCGTATCCTCTAGCGGCAGGATTTACCGTCCAAAACCCTGATAGCGCTTATTCACATTATAAAATGTCTAATCCAGAAGGAGTCAAATATGGAAACGAGTATCAGCATGGCTGATTTTTATGAAAAATACCTAAATGAAAATCTAAACCTTATCGATGTACGTGAAGTGCATGAATTCCAAGCAGGACATGCACCAGGTGCCAAAAATCTTCCGTTAAGTACCTTGGAGCAAGGTTACAAAGAACTCAAACCTGACCAGGAATATCATGTCATCTGTCAAGGTGGAGTCCGTTCCGCATCTGCTTGTGAATTTCTAAGCGCCCAAGGCATCACCGTTATCAATGTAGAAGGTGGTATGAATGCTTGGCCCGGTCAAGTAAAATAAGCAAAAAACCGATTAAGGAACTTAATCGGTTTTTTTCATTTCTGCAACCCACTAATATAGGGCTCGTAGCCCGTCACTTCTAAAAACGAAGCACATTGACGGTATCTAAAAAGAGGTTGCTCATTGGTATTGGAGGAACTCACCCGTTTGGCCAACATGATTTCTTTATCAAAATAGACTTAAATACCTTTGTCTGCATTGTTTATCAATAGCAAATTAGTTTATTTCCGTTTAATCAGGTATCGGATGGCCTTTTCTAGGCGTTCCTTTTGAGCCTCAGGGTCGTCTAATGGTTGGTTGATACAGCCTGTGAGATTTTCAGTAATGATCATCTCAATCACGCGCTCAACGCTAGATTTCACTGCTGTCAACTGCGTAACAATATCTGCACAGTCACGATCTTCTTCAATCATCTTTTGAATCCCACGCAACTGGCCCTCTGAACGCTTCAGGCGTGTGATATACTTTGAGTTTGTCATTGATTTATCCTTGGTCACTTTTTCTTCATTATATCTCGAATAAGGGGCTTTGTCAAAATTCACTTCCTGTCTGTATTTGTGGGAGGCAACCTTTTCTCTGTATCAGACAAAAAAGATAGGTGAGCATGGAAATGGAAAAGAAACTCTGTCCTCCTTGAAGCTCGATGGGAAGTCACGTTTCCTTTCAACCAACTGACCTTTATGCGTATATCTTGGACAAATTGGACAAAAAGGCTAGGATCACTATCCCATAGACTATAACTAGAGCCAGCCCAAATCCGATACCAAACCACTTGTAAAACTTGTCCATTCCGCTGTAACGTTCGACATAGGCCCTGGTCGGCTTGTCTGGATCATACCAGACTGTCAGCTCCGAATGAAGGGGGAAATGGGTCTGCATCAAGCGTTTGAAGGAAACAAAGGAGTTGCTGTAGCGAGTGATCGAAGGCGCTAGCATATCTTCTCTTGTATAGTCCTTTAAAAATTTAGTAGTCCCCCACGGAATTGTGACCGTTTTGAACATAAAATACTGCAAGGTTTTCTTATAAGCAATCCCATCCACCGTGTATTCGACGATAGGTGGATACCCCTCACGAAAACGGCTATAGCCGATAACCGTTCCCTGTACGGATGACTTGGCAAGGCGGACCAACTTCTGATCCCGAAGATAGAGATAGAGAAAGGTCCCACACACAAATACAAAAGATAGGAAGATGACGATTGTCCCAACTATCAAACCAATTACTTCTTTAGTCATATGAACTCCTCCTGTTATTTTATACAGTAAAATCTCAAAACTAACTCATCCAGAAAGGACATCGATGCCCTCGAGTCTACTCTTCGGATTTTTCTTTTGACTGTTTTTCTCTCAAATCTTTCACTGATTTTGATATGATATCTCTCACCTGTTCGTCAGTAAGTCCTGGAATCTGGTAATAGGGATTATTGGACTCGCTTTTTGACGGTTTTGTTCCTGAATTTTCGGTTTTAGAACTTTGTTCAGTCGAAGACGAGGATTTCGACTCTGAGGAACTGGACGACTCAGACTCAGAAGACTTGGACGTTTCAGGCGTTTTAGAATCAACCTTAGGTGGCTTGTTTACTTGGTTGTTCGGCTGTTTCACAGGTTTATAGAATAGTCCAAAAGACAACAGCAAGGCTATCAAGATCCCAATACCAGCCAAGGTTCTTTTATTGGCTTCAGCCGAGGGAACCTTTACTCCCTTCGTACTGAGTATTTTCCATTCTGGATGCTCTTTTTCTATGGCTTTTTTCTGTCTCCTAAGAGGACCAAGTAGAAAATGATTAAAAGGCACAATCGTTACCATAGCCACCGTTACAAGCGGGACATAATTGGAATGACTTGATACCAGTAGAACATCAAGGATAGCGAGAAGAATGAAGAGGAAACGCCCCACAAACTTACGAACTTGATGCTCTTTTTTGATCTGCAAATATCTCTCTTGTGACATTATCATCCTCTCTTTTCTATTTCTTCATTAAATATCACTTTCCCCTGTTCATACTTTCGCACAGCTAAGAACCAGCGGATAGGGTTGTTTTGGAATAAGAAAAGGTACAACAAGGCAGGAAAGAGACCTGCTAAAGGCGAGAAAAAGATTTGTATATCAAATGCCTCTTGCTTATTGAATGAGTCAATAGTGCCCGGAATTGCAGCAGCAAATATTACTATAGTAGTCATAAAAACTAGTAGCATGACAATCATAAAAGCCAACATTTTCGCAAACGTCGCTTTTTTCTCACTAAAATTTTCCCAGAACAAATTTGAATAAACTGCTTCTTTAAACTCTTTCTTTGTTGCTCCTTGGACTCGTTTCACTCCTTTATATAAGGCGACTTCCATCATCCATATAAATCCAAATAGGATAAAGGAAAGACAAAGAATAAAAATAGGAACCATCCCACTATTATAACGAAGGCCTGAGAAAATTGGTATTGCAACAAATCCTCCGAGTAAACCTAACAAAGAGAATATAGCAATTAAAGGAGCAATCCCCCTATTCGATCTCCTAGCCCCTTCTGTATTTAACAAGGCACTCTTATCTGCTACAAGAGCCTCTTTTGTTCGCGTATTATAGTAAACGGCCTTATCACCGCTCTGTCCAATAAAAATTATTTTTCTCATATAAAATCACCACAATTTCCACCAATCACTATAATCAGAAACTTCAATTTTATCATAGGTTGTTGATAAAACATCACCAACCACTGGTAATGGTAATAGCGTTTCTCTCGTGTTTCTAGTTCTTCTCTTCCCTAAATAATACTTTCCCCTGCTTGTATTTTCGTACGGCTAAGAGCCAGCGGATTGGATTGTTTTGAAATAGTAGAAGAACCACGCTAATTGGAACGATAGTTGCTCCGATGGGTACCATGAACATAGACGGCTCAAACCATTCATGTTCATAGTAGGGAAGGAAGGTCCCAGGTATGGCAAAGAACACAACAATAACAAAAACAAATAGAAGAACGAGGATAGCAAATAGATACAAGATGATTTTATCGACTGTTGGTTCCTTATCTGGTGACTTCCTCCAAAAAGTACTACTTTCAACCGCATCTTTAAACTGTTCTTCACTTGCTGGGACAAGCGACTTGGCCCCACTGTAGAACAGTTTTTCAAATCCATAAACACTTCCGATAAAAACGAAAAGGATCGCGGCTAGATGGATAGGAATCATCCACTCACTCAATCTAAAGGGTGCTATCAAGGAACGAATCCAAATACCGATAATAGCAACTAGCAAGAAAGCAAAGAAGAGAAGCCAAGGCCACTTGGATTTCTTTGAACTGATAGCACCATCAGTGTCTGAAACGGTGCTAGATTCTGTCGTTAGAGCCTCTCTCGTCCTTGTGTTATAGTAGATGGATTGCTGGCTTCCTTGGCCTATATAAATGATTTTTCTCATCTTACATTTCTCCCTCTTTCCCTCGGCTACCGTCCTGTAATGTCTCCATCAGCTCCTTGAACAGTCGTTTGCGCGTTTTCATTCGAAAATCATAAACTATATATGTAAGAATACCAATCCCTAACATGTACATAATTAAAAATTGAAAATCAGAAACAGCCAGATAACGATAGGCTGAAAAAATCGTTATTAAAACAAAAATGTAGCCAACTACTGTCAACGCCCTAGATTTTCTCCTAAGTGTTTTGATATTAGCTTTTGTCAACCGGACTTTTCTAAATCTATCTATCTTCATGTTACGTCGGGTAGACTTGGCAAGGAGAATGATCCCGAAAACCAAAAACAGAGACATCAGGATAAAGAAAATCAGGTTGAAAGGGGATGAGACATCTCCAAAGGTTTGGTTGAGCGACTTTGACAACCGTTGGAAGGAATAGATTGCAATAGGAGCTGCAATGGCTGAATAATTCATGCCTTGTTTTACTTCATAGAATACTTGATTCTTCAGATCATAATAGATAAAAGAGTCCTCCAGAGGGCCCATACTGATTAAATTTTTTACACTTGTGTCCATCTATTTCCCGTCTCCTAAACTCAATACGGATACTCAAACAGAATCCTACTTTCTCTTAAAAGCATCGTGACAACGATTGCCAGCAGTCTAGCCGATTTTCGGCATTTGCCGTCTAGAGAAAGAAAAGTTTATTAGTATTATAGCATGAACCCCCAGAAAAGGTAAAATATCCCCGGCAGATACCTTTGCTAGATCCAAGAAAGGGTTCGTCATTTCATAAAAAAGCGAACAAGTCCGCATTCTAAAAACAGAATGCGAGCTTATCCGCCTTTTTCTATGTCTCTAAAACAAATGACGTCTCTTCCTCATCGTGCTAAGCGAATACGGGTCACAATCCCATCTGGATCTACCAAATCCAACTCACTC
Source organism: Streptococcus oralis (assembly GCF_003943825.1). Taxonomy (GTDB): domain Bacteria; phylum Bacillota; class Bacilli; order Lactobacillales; family Streptococcaceae; genus Streptococcus; species Streptococcus oralis_CD. Next base: position 50,150 of record NZ_RJNJ01000009.1, on the reverse strand, counting down.
GAATTTAACCACTTGATTGGTACTTCTAGCTCTTGTGCTTGCTTAACGATGTTCAGGAGTTCTTCCTTGCTTTCTACCTCAAGAACATAGTAGGCCAAGCCTGGCAAGCCTTGCTCACGCGGAGCTAGCCCTTTTCCAGCCCATTCGTTGACAGCCAGGTGGTGATGGTACTGACCAGCCGCTATCCAACTAGCACTAGGAATGCTAAATTTATCTTCTAGTCCTAACACCTTTTGATAAAACTGGCTCGCCGCGTGGCTATCCTTCACCGATAGATGGATATGCCCCATTCTCGTCCCTTCAGCTAGGATAAAGGGATCCACCTTTTCCCCTAACTCATAGATGTCCTGTGCCGCAAGAGCTTCGGTCACACCGATAATGCGGCCGTCTTCTCGAATATCCCATGAAGACACTGGCTTATCACGGTAGAGTTCAATGCCATTTCCTTCCAAATCCTCTAGATAAAGGGCCTCGCTGTATCCATGATCTGCACCCCCGACCAGAGGAATCTGCAAGTCACTTAGGTGTTTCAAGACATCTGCCAAGGCTTTTCGTGTCGGCGACAAAATCGCCAGATGGTAAAGGCCGTAATACTCCCTTACTTCCCCTGTCTTTTCTGCCTGAATCAAGTGAACTAAGGCTTTTCGACCAAGTCCCAAAATCGCTTCTGTCTCTGTTTGGGATAAAATCTCCAAGCCAATAATCTGGTGATAAAAAGCCGTTTGAGTCTTCAAATCCTTGACATTTAAAACCACCTCGGCTAGGTAAATGTGGCTTTGGTACGCATAAGTCATCTGGGTGTCTCCTTTACGTTGTAACGTTGTAACTTTATAGATTACATCAATTATACACTATTGAGATAAAATGTCAACGAAGACAACTCAAAAGAGCTGGAAACCAGCTCTTCTTTTTATTTTACAACAAGCTCATAGCGAGTTTTGCTGGTGAAAGTTTCCCCTGCTTTGAGAATGACTTGGTCTTTGAGATCACTGTGAATAGCATCTGGTAAAGCTTGCGCTTCAAGGGCAATCCCATTGTGTTGCAGCATTGGCTGGCCTCCGATGAGCACACTCTCATCCACAAAGTTTGCTGTGTAGACCACAAAGCAAGGGGCCTCTGTCTTGAAAAGCAGGAAACGACCTGAGTTTTGGTCATAAAGGAAACCAGCATTGTCATGACCCGCAGGAAGAGCAAATGGGTGATCCAAACCAGATACCAACTGGATTTGCTCATCTTCCTCTGCAAAGATGTCCTTCAACAAAGCTCCATTGTAGATGTGTTTCACCACATCACGATTAGCATCTGGAGTCTTATCTGGAACACCGTCCGGAGCGATTGGGTAAATGCCCTCCGTATTTAGTTGGAAGACATGGCGGTCAACTGTCTGCGTGAAATCACCAGACAAGTTGAAGTAGCTGTGATTAGTTGGATTGACCAGCGTATCCTGATCGGTCGTCACCTTATAGCTGACTTCGTAGGCACCAGTTTCTTCCAAGTGGTAGCTAATCCAAATCTTGAGATTACCAGGAAATCCTCCAGTCCCGTCTGTACGCTCGGTGTAGAGAGTCAAGCCATGGTCGCTCACTTCGACCAATTCAAACAAGCTCGAATCCCAACCTGTTGAACCACTGTGGTTACAGTTGCTAGCATTGTTAACTTCAAGGTCATAAGTCTTGCCATTGAGCTCAAATGTTGCACCTGCGATACGGCCTGCTACTGGTCCCACACTTGCTCCATGCTTGGGACTATTACCTACATAGCTAGCAAAATCATCAAAGCCTAAGACAACATTGGCAAAATTTCCAGCCTTGTCAGGTGTGACATAGCGCAAAATGGTCGCACCATAAGTCATAACTTCAAGCTGGTAGCCACCGTCAGTCTCAAAGCGATAGGCCAAGACATCCTTGCCCTCATGATTTCCAAATACACGCTCTGTGTATGCTTTCATTCTTCTCTCCTTTGATCCATTTCTCTTAAGTAAACAAACCATAGAGAGTGTATTTACCATCTATGGTTGTAGTTTTTATTTTCAGAATCCTTTGTCAGAAAACCTTAAGTATCTTCTTAACAAAAAGGGATTCTTCTATTCTTGTTTTATGCTTCTACACGTTCTTTCCATGAAGTTGCTGTTGTTTGAAGAACCTTGTTGAGTTCGTCAATGTTCTCAAATCCAGTTGTGCGTAGCCACTCACGAGCTGCTGCTTCACCGTCTTTGATGTAAGCTTCAACTGATCCGGCCCATGTTGCACGGCCACAAAGAACGCCGTTGAAGTTTGCGCCTGATTCGTGGGCAAAGACAAGTGTTTCTTGGAAAAGTTTGGCTGATACACCTGCACTCAAGTAGATGTATGGCAAGTTAGTTGCTTCATCTTGCGCTTTGAAGAAAGCTGCTGCTTCTTCGCGTGTATGAACGATTTCACCATCGCCAAAGCCTTCAACGTATTTGACGTTGACTGGAACTTCCACTTTCAAAACGTCGATGTTAAAGCGTGGGTCTGAGAAGACCTTCATAGCACCGATAACCTTGTGTGGCTTCACTTTTGCGTATTCTGCAGAACCTGCGTCAGCGATTTTTTCATCGTAAGCCAAGATTTCAAGGAAGAATGGAATGTCTTCCGCCACACACTCAGAACCGATGCGTTCGATGTAGGCTTGTTTTTCTTGGTTGAGTTCGTCAGAGCTGTCTACGTCATAGTAAAGCAAGAACTTGACTGCATCTGCGCCTTGTTCTTTGATGCGTTTGGCAGACCAAACATCCAAACAGTCAGGCAAGCGTTTAGTGCTTGTTGTGTCGTAGCCAGTTTTCTCATAAGCTAGGAGAAGACCAGCATTTGGATCTAGCGCTTTTGTAGCCGGAAGTCCATACTCTGGGTCTAGAAGCATAGAGGATGCGTATTTTGTCAATTCATCCGCTACCAAGACTTTAAGTTCTTCCATTTGAGCCACTGTTGGCTCTTCTGTTTGGTATTGAGCCATGAGGCGTTTTAAAGCACCACGTTGGTCAAAGGCAAGAGCTGAGATAATACCGTTCTCGTCAGAGAGTTTTTGCAAGCAAGCTACTTTATTGGGACTTAATTGTAATTTACTCATAGACACTTCCTTATTTTTGATATTCATGAATGATCACACCTTGTACCACACGGTTTACAGTGCCAGTAGGAGATGGTGTATCTGGTTTATTTTCCACTTTAAGCGAAGTCAATAGGGCAAAGAGTTGAGCATAAACGATGTAAGGGAAGACACGGTAAATATCGTTCAAGACACCACCACAGCCAAGGGCTACTTCTTTGACATTTTCAAGATCAAAGGCTTGATCACTCAAAAGCACAACACGACGAGCAATGTGATCACCAGCAACTTCACGAACCAAGTCCAAGTCGTACTTGCGAGTGTAGTCTGTCGTTGTACCAAAGACCAAAACAACGGTATCTTCGTTGATCAATGATTTTGGACCGTGACGGAAGCCGACTGGACTTTCATACATGGTCGCCACTTGACCAGCTGTTAATTCCAAAATCTTGAGCTGAGCTTCATGAGCAAGTCCAAAGTAAGGACCAGCACCCAGGTAGATAACGCGGTTAAAGTCGAGGTCAACCAGCTCTTTAACATCTTCTGCATTGTCTAGAATCTTACGCGCAAGGCTCGTCACAACTTCAAAACGTTGAGCTTTCACAGCAAATTCTGTAGGGTCAAACACCAAGAGAGCTGTCAACATCATAGACGTAAAGCTAGAAGTCATGGCAAATCCAGCGTCATTGGAAGCAGCTGGTTGCAAGAGCAAAAGATTGCGCTCATCGCCATGAGCTTGAAGCGCCAATTTACCATCTGCTGCACAAGTAATCGTCACTTGATAAAGCTCATCCACTAAGGCTTTGGCCAAATCAACCGTCGCCACACTTTCAGGCGAATTCCCACTACGAGCAAAGGAAACAAGGACAGTCGCCACATCTCTTTTCAAATAAGTTTCTGGATTGGCAACAATATCTGTTGTCGCAATAGAATTGAAGTTCCATTTGCGCTCGTCATAGACTTCCTTAAAATATGGCACCAAGGTATCTCCCACATAAGCAGAAGTACCAGCACCCGTCAAGATGACCTTGATATAGTCATGCTTATCAGCGATTCCTTGTAGGAAGGCTGCAATTTCTTCACGTTTTGCTTGATAGGCTTCAAAAGCCTCTTTCCATACATCAGGCTGTTGGTAGATCTCACGAGTCGTGATTTCTGCACCCAGTTCAAGTAATTCTTCTTTTGTGTAATTTAGCATAGAGTTCCTCTAATCTATTGTCGTTTCATTCCTATTGAAAATATGGGAATGGGATTGACTCCCATTCCCATGTATATTCTATATAAGATGCTCCAACGATTTAGCCGTTATCACATCGTATACTCAATGAAAATCAAAGAGCAAACTAGGAAGCTAGCCTCAGGTTGCTCAAAGCACTGCTTTGAGGTTGCCAGATAAGACTGACGAAGTCAGTAACATCTATACGGCAAGGCGTCGCTAGCATGGTTTAAAGAGATTTTCGAAGAGTATTATTCGTCTTCGTCATCATCGAAGCCAGCTAACAGATCATTGACTTTTACGATGCTTTCTGCAGCACGGCTCTTGTAGTCCGCATCTGCACCTGTAAGGCTCGCATTGATAAATTCAATCACCATTGGAAGATTCATCCCTGCGTAGAGTTCAATGTCGCGACCTTCCATGATCAAACGGCTTACCACGTTACATGGTGTACCACCGAGAAGGTCCGCAAAGACTAGGAAATCATCCAATCCTTCGATAGCAGCTTCAAATTTTGCAGTAAATTCTTCTGGACCATCTTCTGGAAGAAGGGCCACTGCATGAATGTTGTCCTGTGGACCCATGATCATTTCTGTGCTACCTTTAAGTTCTTCACAGAAACGACCATGACTCACCAAAATTAATGATTTACTCATAAATTATGCGCCCATTCCAAGCAAGAATTTACCGATGAATGAAAGACCTACTGCAAGAACGATAATGATACCGATCGCTTTAGTAGAGTTCATACCTTTCTTACCAAGCAACCAGAAGATAAAGGCAGTAAAGATTGCTGGAAGCAAACGTGGGAAGATTGAGTTCAAGATGTCTTGGAAGTCAATCATCTTTTCACCGATTGGCAATTTGTAAGAAATCTCAAAGTTGATCATTGTTGCTACAAGAGCACCCATCATGAAGACACCAAGTACAGATGCAGCGTCAATCAAAGCTGTCAAAGTACTTTGCATGTTGTTGATAAGGTTAACCCCTTCTTTGTAGGCAAATTCCAATTGTTTCCAACGGAAGATGTCATAAGCAACTGCAACTGCGATCCAAAGGAAGATACCCCATGGTTGGCCAGCGATAGCCATAGTTGCTGCGATAGATCCCATGATAGCAGGTACAAGTGAACCAAAGATTGTATCTCCAAGAGGAGCAAATGGTCCCATCAAACCTGTCTTGATACCGTTAACGGCATCTTTTGAACCCACACCATCTTTTTCTTCCATGGCAAGGTCAAAACCAGCGATAATTGTGTGGAAGAATGGTGAAGTGTTGAAGAATTGAGTATGAACTTTCATCATTTCTTTCAATTCAGGAGTTCCATCCCCATACATTTTACGCAATTGAGGCAAGATCATGTAAAGGTAACCAGAAGCTTGCATACGTTCGTAGTTCCAACCTAATTGGAAAGTAAACAAGCTACGTTTGTTGATTTGATTAAAATCTTCTTTTGTAAGTTTGTAATTAGAATTCGTCATCTTCGATTTCCCCACTTTCTGATGGTGTAGAAGGTGCTGCTACAGCTACTTTTTGGCTGTTCTTAAAGTGAACAACTGCAAGGAAGATACCTACGATAGAGATACCGATCATAGACAAACCTTTGAAGTTGTTAGCAAAGCCAATCTTTTCAGCAACATCAGCAGGAAGAGTACCAAGGATACCCGCAACAGCTCCGCCAAGACCTGTTACATATGAGTAAAGAACAGTCAACATAGCTGTCAAACCGAATCCCAGTCATACGTCCAAGAACGTCGAAGTATGTCAAAAGTGCTGCTACTGGTACAGCGATTGTTGTAATCGCAAGATCTGTATCAATACCTTGAGAGATAGAGAATGCTGTTGCAAGAACCGCACCAGAAGTTGCGTCGATACGAGAAGCACCACCGAAGGTACCAACCCCGAGAACGAACAACTGCAAGCTACCACCGATAAACAAACCAGTTGTCACATCTCCCATGATCAAACCAGTAATGAAACCAGCGAATACAGGGGAACCTGCAGATGAAACGATTGTCAACTCATCACAGATTTGATAAGCTGAGTACAAAGTGAGAAGTAAAATTTGCCACCATTGTATCATAACAATGACCTCCTAAAAATTTTTTCCTATTTTAATAAGCTCAAAAAGTCTGAAACTGGATCATTTGGAACCATTTGAGCAGTGAGTTTCACACCTTTTTCTGCCAGTTTGTGGAAGTCTTCCACATCCTTGTCTACCACGTTGATAGAACGTGTGATAGAGCGAGTTTCTGGTGTTTGAGACATATTGCCGACGTTGAGTGTTTCAAGTGGAACACCTGCTTCGACCAAACCAAGGAAACGGTCTGGTTTACGTGCAACGATAAAGAGACGTTGGCTATCGTATTTACCAGCAAGGATATTTGCTGCTGCTTTCTCAACTGGCAAGATACTGAGTTTCACACCTGGTGGTGTCGCAAGTTTCAAACCACTCTTTTCAATATCGTTGTTAACAACTTCGTCGTCTACAACCATAATGCGTGAAACATTTAGTTTTCCAGCCCAAAGATTGGCTACTTGACCGTGGATCAAACGTCCATCGATACGGCATCCTACAATTGTCATAAGTTTTCCCCCTTTATGTGTTTTAGTGTAGGTTTACGAGTTAAATGAATCTCTTCTTTATATTCGCCCTCAGTTTCAAAGATGATGATGCGGTTAGCACCTTGCTTGAGATAGCTATGAGGGATATAAAGTGAGAGGGTCGGACCGACGTTCCAGAAACGCCCTAGGTTACGCCCGTTGACAAAGGCAACTCCCTTACCAAACTCAGACAAGTCTAGGTAAGTATCCTTAGGCTCTTCAACGGTGAAGTCGAAAGCGTAAAAGGCTGGTTGTCCTTCTGTCCATCCTTTTGAAAAATCAATTTTCTCAGGATTATCCAATGGTAGTGGATACTGTTTCCAATTCAATAAGAAATGTAGATCCTTGCAGACACCTGTACGAATTCCTTTTCGCTGCGTATCTGCCAAGAACTTGTGTCCGTAGTTGACACGCCCCATATTTTCGATCAATATGTCAATCTCTGAAAAGCCTTCTCGATTGCCCTGACAGTAGATATCTTCACCAATTTCTGTCTGGTATTGAGTGGCGATCCATTGACCATCTACATAGAGTTGAGCTCGATCACGTCCATCGATGATACGGAGGCGTTCCTCTTCTGCATCCCAACTTGCCTCAGTGCGGTAGAGAAGGTAGCCATAACTTTGACCAAGTTCTTCCATCGCTTTTGGATAGAGGCTTTCAGTAGGACTGGAGAGACTATCCAGAGTTTCAAACAAGGAAACTTTTTCGACCAATGGAATGGACCCTAGCTCCATGCTTTCCTTATAGAGTGGTTCCAACTGTGGATACTCTGGGAAGTGGGTTGCCATCATCTTCTTGACTGCTAGGTATTTAGCAGTTGGATTTCCTTCTTCATCGAGAAGGGCATCATAGTCGTAAGATGTGACTTGTGGCAAATCCAGAGTCCCTCGAGCCGAGCAACCATTCATGAAACCAAAGTTTGTCCCTCCATGGAACATGTAGAGGTTGATAGAGCCTTGCTCCAATACCTCTCGAACAGCTTCTGCCAATTCTTTAGGATCACGAGTGATGATGGGTTCTTTCCAACGGTTAAACCAGCCATCCCAGAATTCCATACACATGAGAGGCCATTTTTTGCCATACTCATCAAAGAATTCCTGCATCTGTGAAAAGTTATACGGAGCTTTAGAACCGAAGTTCCCTGTCACAAAGAGGTCGTCTTCGATCAAGGTTCCGGCCTTCAGAGTAGCCCTCCATGGACCATCTGAAGTAAAGAGTGGGCAATCAATCCCTCGGTCTTCCATCAATTTCCGAATCGCTCGTAGATAAGACTTATCTTCTCCATAAGAGCCATATTCATTTTCGACTTGCATCATGAGAATGTTTCCGCCATTATCCAGCAAGCGAGGCACAAGCCTTGGCAATAATTGGTCATAATAGCGAGCAACAGCCTCGATGTAGGCCGGGTCGGACGAGCGAATTCGCACGTCCTTGGTCAAGAGCCAAGCCGGCAAGCCACCAAATTCCCATTCCGCACAGATAAATGGAGACGGGCGTACAATGGCATAGAGACCCAAATCTTGTGCAATTTGAAGAAATCTCTCCAAATTTCTGGCACCTTCAAAATCAAACTCCCCTTCAACAGGTTCGTGTAAATTCCAAGCTACATAGGTCTCGACTGTATTAAAGCCAAGCGCCTTTAAGTTATAGAGAGAATGATACCAATCCTCTGCTGGAATCCTAAAATAATGAATGGCGCCGGACAAAATCTTGAACGGTTTTTCGTCTAAATAGAAATCGTCCTCAATTTTAAATCTGGTCATGTTATTACCTCTGACGAATTAAGTTTGCGCTTTCATTTATTATAATATTAACTATAATCAAATCTTTTGCATTTGTCAATAGGTTTTTAGAAAATTATTTAAAATTTTTCTATTTTTTTACTTACCGTTTACCGAAATTATCTAAAAATAGCATGAAAACGATCTTTTTATGTATGATAATTCACAAGAACATCAAATGAATTTTTTTACATGTAAAATAACATTTTTAGTCTATTATTTTAATTTTTTGACCTTAATACTACTCTTTTCTTTATATTTGTGGTAAAATCAAAATTGGAGAAAGAGAATCGAGGTGAAATTTATGGCTATTCCTAAATACCAATATATTAAAGATGAATTAAAAAACAAAATCATCTCTGGTCAATTTGCAAGTGGAGATAAATTTTATACAGAAGCCGAATTGATCGCGATGTACGATGTGAGTTCAATCACAGTTGTTCGTGCCTTGAACGACCTTGCTAAAGATGGCTACATTGTCCGCCAACAAGGGAAAGGTACTTTCGTTTCACGTGCCCGCAAGCACAAACTCGTTGAGTTTTCAGATGTCGAAATCTTTGAAACAAAAGACGATAAAGTTACTGTCCTTTCTATCGAGCGCGGAAACAAACTTGAATATTTAGATAAACTTGGATTACGTGGGGATCAATTCTACTATAAGATTGAACGTATTCGTCAGACAAACGACGTGACATACATCTACCACACATCTTATATTCCTGAGCAATACATCAATGCCAACTATCCAAATCTTGATTATTATAGCTCTATCTATACACGTTTCAAATTGGATTACCGCATTCACATGAGTGATGAACATTTTGAGGAAATCAACGAAATCGCATTCCCAACACCAGAGCATGCTGCTTCTGTACTCGGAATCGATACACAATTCCCAACTGTCTTCCAAACCAAGACTACAAAACTTGAGGCCACTGGCCAAGTCCTTGCCTATAGTGAAACTTATAAGCGAGCAGACTACTACAAAATCAAATTCATCTCATGTAACCGAGGTCATTAAGAAAAAGCCTGAGCCTAGCTCAGGCTTTTTCTATATTCATTAGAGCACGAGAAAGAAGTTGTGAAAACGCTAGGAAGGGCTCTTATTTAATTAGTAGCATTTTTACTAAAAACAAGGTAAAATTTCGTTTGTTTTTTTCATCTATTTAACCCCTTATCAGCAAATTTCTCCTAAATCTTATGATTTCCTCTATTTATTATAGTTCTTATATAAACCCACTTGACATTTTACTCCTTAGATAATAAAATAAAATTGGTTTTATGTAAACGCTATCATATATGATAATAACAAGGAGGTTTTGTCATGAAACTAGAAAAGAAACAGCGCTTCTCCATCCGTAAATACGCGGTTGGGGCAGCTTCTGTACTTATAGGATTTGCTTTTAGCGTACAAGTCGTATCTGCCGACGGGATTACTCCAGCTCCAACAGCTGAAGAAACTGTTCAAACGATTCAGGAGAGCCCACAAGCAGTCAAAGAAGCTGTAGACTCCAAGGTTCCAGAAAAACTGGAAGAAAAGGCTGACAAACCTGTAAAAGAGGAGGTCAAAGAAGACCAGGAGGTTCCTCGAACAGTTGCTCCAAAAACAGAAGAGTCAAGCGCACCAGTTGTGACAGATAATGCTACTCCAACTCCTACTGCCGAGAAAGAAAGCCCTGCCCCAGCTGAAACTCCTGCTGAAAGCACTTCTTCAGAAAAGAAAAATGAAGCCGTCACACCTGCAGTAGCCACTCCTAGCACGGAACGAGTAGCTCAGGTAAATGAAAAACTGGCAAAACGAAAAATGATCTCAATCGACGCTGGACGCAAGTATTTCTCTCCAGACCAACTCAAAGAAATCATCGACAAAGCCAAACACTACGGTTATACTGATCTTCATCTACTAGTTGGAAATGATGGCATGCGTTTCATGCTAGACGATATGACGATCAAAGCCAATGGTAAAACCTATGCAAGCGACGATGTCAAACGTGCACTCGAAAACGGAACCGATGCCTACTACAAGGATCCAAACGGCAACCATTTGACAGAGAGTCAGATGACGGACTTGATCAACTACGCTAAAAACAAAGGTATTGGTCTCATCCCAACTGTAAATAGCCCTGGTCACATGGATGCGATTTTGCATGCTATGAAAGAACTAGGCATTCAAAAACCGAACTTCAACTACTTGGGAAAAGAATCTGCTCGTACTGTTGACCTTGATAACAAAGAAGCGGTTGAATTCACAAAAGCTTTAATCGACAAGTATGCAGCTTACTTCGCTGGTAAATCTGACATCTTCAACATCGGACTAGACGAGTATGCTAATGATGCGACAAACGCTAAAGGTTGGACTGTCCTTCAAACACAAGGAAAATATAGTAAATTCATCACTTACGCTAATGACCTTGCTCGCATCGTCAAATCTCACGGCCTTAAACCAATGGCTTTCAACGATGGCATTTACTACAATAGTGATACTAGTTCTGGTACTTTTGACAAAGACATTATCGTTTCTATGTGGACTGGTGGATGGGGCGGATACGATGTCGCTTCTTCTAAATTTCTAGTTGAAAAAGGCCACCAAATCCTTAATACCAACGATGCTTGGTACTATGTTCTCGGACGCAATGCCGACGGCCAAGGCTGGTATAACCTGGACCAAGGACTCAATGGAATCAAGAACACTCCAATCACTTCTGTCCCAAAATCTGAAGGAGCAGATATTCCGTTCATCGGTGGTATGGTAGCTGCTTGGGCGGATACCCCATCTGCACGCTATTCACCATCTCGCCTCTTCAAACTCATGCGTAGCTTCGCAAATGCCAATGCTGAATACTTCGCAGCTGACTATGAGTCTGCTGAGCAAGCCCTGAAAGAAGTGCCAACAGACCTTAACCGCTATACTGCAGAAAGTGTCGCAGCTGTAAAAGAAGCTGAAAAAGCCATTCGCTCACTTGATAGCAACCTCAGCCGTGCCCAACAAGACACCATTGATCAAGCAATCGCAAAACTCCAAGAAGCTGTAAGCAACTTGACCTTCACACCAGAAGCTCAAAAAGAAGAAGACGCGAAACGCGAAGTTGAAAAACTTGCCAAGAACAAGGTAATCTCCATCGATGCTGGACGTAAGTACTTCACGCTTGACCAACTCAAACGCATCGTAGACAAGGCGAGCGAACTAGGCTACTCTGATGTGCATCTTCTCCTAGGAAATGACGGACTTCGCTTCCTCCTTGATGACATGACCATCACAGCTAACGGCAAAACTTATGCAAGTGACGATGTCAAAAATGCCATCATCGAAGGGACAAAAGCTTACTACGATGATCCAAACGGAACCACTCTTAGTCAAGCAGAAATCACTGAATTGATTGAGTACGCAAAATCAAAAGGTATTGGACTAATTCCAGCGATCAACAGCCCAGGTCACATGGATGCCATGCTTGTCGCTATGGAAAAATTGGGTATCCAAAATCCTCAAGCCAACTTTGACAAGGTCTCCAAAACAACCATGGACCTTGAAAACGAAGAAGCGATGAACTTTGTCAAAGCCCTCATCGGCAAGTACATGGACTTCTTTGCAGGCAAAACTAAGATCTTCAACTACGGTACAGACGAATATGCCAATGATGCCACCAACGCTCAAGGCTGGTACTACCTCAAATGGTATGGACTCTATGGCAAGTTTGCTGAGTACTCTAACACCCTTGCTGCTATGGCCAAAGAAAGAGGCCTTCAACCAATGGCCTTCAACGATGGTTTCTACTACGAGGACAAGGACGATGTTGAGTTTGACAAGGATGTCATCATCTCTTACTGGTCTAAAGGGTGGTGGGGCTATAACCTTGCAACTCCTCAGTATCTGGCAAGCAAAGGCTACAAACTTCTCAATACCAACGGAGACTGGTACTACATTCTCGGCCAAAAACCTGAAGATGGTGGCGGTTTCCTCAAAAAAGCAATTGAAAACACTAAAAAAACACCATTTAACCAGCTTGCATCTACCAAATATCCTGAAGTAGACCTTCCAACAGTTGGAAGCATGCTTGCCATCTGGGCAGATAGACCAAGCGCTGAGTACAAGGAAGAAGAAATCTTTGAACTCATGACTGCCTTTGCAGATAATAACAAAGACTACTTCCGCGCTAACTACAATGCCCTCCGTGAGGAACTTGCTCAAATCCCTGCAAGCTTGGATGGATACAGCAAGGAAAGCTTGGACGCCTTAAATGCAGCTAAAGAAGCCCTCAACTACAACCTCAATCGTAATAAACAAGCCGAGTTAGACGCTCTCGTAGCCAAACTCAAGGCAGCCCGCCTCGGCCTCAAACCAGCGGCAACTCACTCAGGAAGCCTAGACGAAAACGAACTAGCTGCCAACGTTGAAACCAAACCTGAACTCATCACAAGAGCAGAAAAGATTCCATTTGAGGTTATCAAAAAAGAAAATCCGAACCTCCCAGCTAAGCAAGAAAAGATTGTCACACCAGGTGTAGATGGCGAACGCACTCATTACATCTCTGTCCTTACTGAAAATGGTAAACAAACAGAAACCGTTCTAGATAGCCAAGTAACCAAAGAACCTGTGACCCAAGTGGTTGAAATCGGTGCCCCTATTACCCACAAAGGGGATGAAAGTGGCCTTGCTCCAGCTGCCGAAGCGAAACCAAGACTGGATATCCAAGAAGAAGATATTCCGTTCACTACTGTGACACGTGAAAATCCGCAATTACCACTCGGACAAACGCAAGTAGTCGTTACTGGTGTAAATGGTCGTCGTACGATTTTCTACTCTGTCAGCACTACTGCCGACGGCAAGGAAGAAAGAACCCTTGTCAATAGTGCGGTATCGCAGGAAGCGGTCGCTCAGGTGGTCGAAGTCGGAACTGCCGTTGAGAAAGCTGAGCAAGCTGAACCGACTACTAGCAAAGCAGAAGAAAAACAACTCCCTGCAACAGGAAGTCAAGACTCTGCAGGCTTGGTCGCAGCAGGACTCATGGCCACACTAGCAGCCTACGGACTCACTAAGAGAAAAGAAGATTAAACCCCTTCGATAAGCATAACAAAAAGCGAGATTGAATCTCGCTTTTTGTTATGATTAGTCACCAAGTCCGATACGTTCAAAGATATCATCCACTCGTTTAGTGTAGTATGCAGGATTGAAGATTTCGTCGATTTCCTCTTGAGTCAGGCGTGATGTCACTTCTGGATCTCCTTCTAGAAGCGGTTTAAAGTCTACTTGGTTGTCCCAAGAGTAAGCCGTTTTCGGTTGAACAAGGTCGTAAGCTTGCTCACGGGTCATGCCTTTTTCAATCAAGGTCAACATAGCACGTTGGCTAAAGATAAGACCAAAGGTTGAGTTCATGTTGCGTATCATGTTTTCTGGGAAGACCGTCAAGTTCTTGACGATATTTCCAAAACGGTTGAGCATGTAGTCAATCAAAATAGTCGTATCTGGTGTGATGATGCGCTCAGCTGATGAGTGGGAAATATCACGTTCGTGCCAGAGGGCTACGTTCTCATAGGCTGTTACCATGTGACCACGGATAACACGCGCAAGACCTGTCATGTTTTCAGAACCAATCGGGTTGCGTTTGTGAGGCATAGCAGATGAACCTTTTTGACCTTTGGCAAAGAACTCTTCCACCTCACGTTGTTCTGATTTTTGCAGACCACGGATTTCCGTTGCCATACGCTCGATAGAAGTCGCGATGCTGGCAAGAACTGCAAAGTACTCAGCGTGAAGGTCACGAGGAAGCACTTGTGTAGAGATTTCTTGGGCACGGATACCCAACTTGTCGCAGACGTATTGCTCTACAAATGGTGGGATGTTGGCAAAGTTCCCAACCGCACCAGAAATCTTACCAGCTTCCACACCAGCAGCCGCATGCTCGAAGCGCTCGATATTGCGCTTCATTTCGCTGTACCAAGTGGCCAATTTAAGACCAAAAGTTGTCGGCTCAGCGTGCACACCATGGGTACGTCCCATCATGATGGTGAACTTGTGCTCCTTAGCCTTATCAGCGATGATGTTGGTGAAGTTTTCAAGGTCACGACGGATGATGTCGTTGGCCTGCTTGTAGAGGTAACCATAGGCAGTATCCACCACGTCGGTAGAAGTCAAGCCATAGTGGACCCACTTGCGCTCTTCACCAAGAGTCTCAGAAACCGCACGCGTGAAAGCCACCACATCGTGGCGAGTCTCCTGCTCAATCTCTAAAATACGGTCGATGTCAAAGTCCGCCTTCTCGCGAATCAAAGCCACATCTTCCTTAGGGATTTCACCCAACTCAGCCCATGCCTCGTCAGCCAAGATTTCCACCTCAAGCCAAGCACGGTATTTATTTTCTTCACTCCAAATGTTCGCCATCTCAGGGCGAGAGTAACGGTTGATCATGTTGTTTCTCCTTTATAATTATTTTTTGTATAATCTCAGCATTTTTCGTATCCCCTAATTCCACATAGGCTTGTCTCAACATCTCTAAATCTTTAATGTCTAGGTATATAAATACCCTCCGAAAAACATCAATTGATTCTTTATATTTATTAGAATAAAATAATATCACGGCATATTCTATATATATTTGAGGTATTACAATCTCCTGATCAGGAATTTCTACTATCTCTTTTACCTTTTTATATAGATCATCCATATTATTCAGCCATGATTCATCAAATTCCATAAAGTATTTATAAGATTCTACTAGTTGCTTGTAACGCTTAAAATCTTTTTTTCTATAAGAATATATATTTAGAAAATCTTCTTTCAATTTTAGTCTAAAGCGAATCAGTAATTGTCTTACTATCTCTTCCTCACTCAAAACAACGCTTTTTATATAATTAGTTGATATCACTTCTGATAAAAGTACCCTCTCCTCTATATCCTCATGGTCAATATAGTAGAGGATACTCTTCGAAATAATAAGCTCTTTAGCTTCTTTTGAAAGCGATACTATTCTTTCCATAGCAAGAAGTATGTTAAGTAGCAAAAGTGGTAATTTCAATAGATTTGACTCCATTTGAAAATTAGCTACTAATAGAACTATCAAAAAAACAAAATATATCAAAAATTTCTTGAATAACTGAATTTCTTTACTAGAATTATACTGATATAGCCACATTAACAGTATTAAAGATAGAATCAGCAATGTACTCAACCAAGAATTAAGAGAAATATATTGAGAGATAGAATAATTAAAAAACAATACACTTATACATATTACTGTTGATAACTTTATCTTATTAATTTTTTTTGCACTGTTTTCTAAAAAGTAATTGTACATCACTTCTTCTAAATAATTTAAATTTTGAATCAATTTATAATAACTCAACTCACCAATTGGATAGAGTAAAAACATGGGCAATAGTACACTTGTTAAAGAGAGGAACAAAAATTTTAAATCATATAAAAACAACCAAATAATTGACAGTATCACTAAAGCAAATATTTCTAAAATAAAGGTTTTCCTAATCATTAGCACATTATATAAGCAATATGCACCTATTGTTAATGAAAAAGCTATAAAACCTAGATAAAAATCAAAATTTAAAATTCCAAGTCGATTTTGAAATGTATCGACTCCTTTTATAACAATATGGATAAATGATACCATTCCTAGAATAGAAATTATAATATAGGATAAAGAAAGACAATCTCGTTGTGAATTATCTTTTGAAACTTGATTGATTCTAGGTAATATCCATCGATTTATTATCCTTGCATTCTCCATAATTTCTCCCTAATACCACCTATAATAAGCTATTTAATTTTTTCTTCTGTAAATTTGTAATCTCAACAAAAAGATTTTCCAACTCTTGTTCAAAATTAATAGTTGGGGCTTTTGCTATTCTATCACTCGATTCAGTATACAATTTATGTAATAGGTATTCATTCTTGCAAATATCACTAATTCCTTTTTTCCGTATTGCATACTGCCTATTATCATGTATAACAAACATCTTCAAAGGATTATAAAGTAATAATTCCTCAAAAGCTTTATCATGAGACGAAAAATAGTGTAAATAAATCTCTTGATCTTTTTTATTATCCGAATACATCATCCATTCCATTAATCTTATATGAAAGATGTCCCAGATAGTATTTAACATTTTGCTTTGAGTATCCTTAGAAATTCCCTCTATTTTTTTGAACGTTCTAGATACATATTCATCATGCTTAAAATAGCCATCTAATAAAACTAACTCATTTTCAAGGTAGACATTCAATACATCCAATGAATATTTAAGTAAAGCATCTATCTTATGTTTGATAGTTCTATCCATTTTTATCAGAAATGCTTTACAAACTAAACAAGCAATAACATCATACTCTCTAATTTTTTCGTCTGAAAAATCTCCTATACTTGCAATTATTCCTTCTACTCTTATCTTTTCTTCTTCACTTAAGTTGATAAAAGGATAATTTTCAATAGTTGAATCAATTCTAGTAAATCTTAAATAGTTTCCAACTATTTCCTTCCATATAATTCTATCTTTAATTGCAAAAGTTTTTTTGGAACGTTCTAACATTGCTGTCGAAATATTATACTCAAAACCATTCTCTTTAAAATGCGACAGAAATCTTTTAAAGACTTGTTTTTCTTTATTTAATCGACCTTGAGAAAATTTATTAAAAAATTGTAAGATATTCAAATCAAGGTTAACAACTTTATGAATTGCTAGGGTACGATCTTTTACGTTTGAAATGCTACTATCCAAAATCCATGTTTTTGTATAATCCGATAGTCCATAAATTTGAAAACCATCATAATTAACATTGCTAAATGTTTTATCAAAATTTGACTTATTAACATCAAACAAAAAGATCTTAGTCCTTGATTCAAGGAATACCAAATCAAAAAACTCAGTTTTTAAAACTATATCCTCTAAATTATCAAGAATGTTTATCTTCTCTTGAAACTCTAAATATTGCGCCATTGAAGTAAAATATCTAGTACGCTGATTTGTAGACATTTGTTTAAACAAATCAGCTAAAACCACTATTGCTCCCTCTGTCCTTCTAGACGTTTCAATCATTTGTTTAACAATTATATCAATGTTATCATCCGGAATTTGTTCAAGTATTTGAATTACAAATAATAGATTATCAAGTTGAAACAATATAAACTCCTTAGATTAAAACTCCTTAACCTCATCTGGTTCACTACTAAATAAAGTCACATGTCCCATCTTGCGATTGTGCTTCGCTTCTATTTTACCATACATGTGAAGGTGGGCGCTTGGATTTTCTGCGACATATTTTTCAGCAGTCTCGACGTGTTGGCCGAGCACGTTGAGCATGATAGCTGGAGCATATAATTTTATTTCTGGCAACGGTGCTCCGAGAACACCCAAAATATGGGTGTCAAACTGCGAAAAATCACAGGCTTCGATTGAGTAGTGCCCTGAGTTGTGTGGACGTGGCGCAATTTCGTTGACGATGATGTCATCGGCCGTCGCAAACATTTCCACGCAAAGGGTTCCAGATAAGCTGAGCTGTTCTGCGATTCTCACTGCCATGGCTTTTGCCTTATCTGCTATACTTTCTGAAATGCGAGCAGGCACAATGGTTTTCGAAAGAATGTTGTTGTGGTGGATATTTTCCTGAACTGGGAAAACCGTCACGTCCTTGCCATTTCCTGATACGATGACAGAAATCTCAAGGTCAAAGTTGACGAATTCTTCCAAGACGCAGTCTGCTGAGTCGGCTAGTGCACGGGCTTCTTCCAAGTCTTCTTCCGAACGAATAACCTTTTGTCCATGCCCATCGTAGCCACCTGTAGCAGTCTTGAGGACATAGTTTTTCGATAGGTCAATATCTGCCAAATCTTGGCTTGAAGTCACAACCTTGTAAGGGGCCACAGTGACTTGTGCCTTGCTGGAAAGAAAGTCCTTTTCAAAGATACGATTTTGAGAAATGCGGAGCAAGTCCGTTCCTTGAGGGAGTTGCCCATCCTTGATAACAGCATCCAAACCGTTGGCATCGACATTTTCAAACTCATAGGTCAGGACATCGCAACTCTCAGCCAACTGACGGAGAGCATCCACATCGTTATAGGGAGCCACGATGATTTCTGCCACACGAGAAGCTGGGCAATCCGCCGCAGGATCCAGCGCGATGACCTTGTGCCCCATGTAGATAGCAGAAATGGCCATCATCTGCCCCAGCTGACCGCCACCGATAATTCCGATTGTTTTAGATGAGCTCATTTGTAGACTCCTCTGCGATTTTCCCTTGTTCTTCTGCAAAATCTGCCAATGCTGTCGCGATAGCCTGATCTTCTACTGAGAGGAGACGGAGGGCAAAGAGGGCCGCATTGGTCGCTCCTGCTTCACCGATAGCCATAGTCGCAACAGGCACGCCACCCGGCATCTGTACGATAGAGTAGAGCGAATCCACGCCACTAAGGGCACGAGATTTGACGGGCACACCAATGACTGGAAGGGTTGTTTTAGCAGCAACCATTCCTGGCAAATGGGCTGCGCCACCTGCACCTGCGATAATGACCTTGATACCACGGCTACGAGCTTCCTCCGCATGTTTGAACATGAGGTCTGGTGTACGGTGGGCAGATACAACTTTCTTTTCGTAGGCTACACCGAAGCGGTCCAGGACTTCTGCTGTTTTTTGCATGGTTGCCCAGTCGGATTTTGAGCCCATAATAATGGAAATTACTGGTTTCATTTCTTCTCCTTTTTCTTCCTTTCAACAATCACCTTAGGTTGTGAGGGACGGCAGCAGCCACCAAAGGTGTCTCATGCCTAAATCGGAAGCCCAAGGTCTTCCGATTTCCCTGAAGGCTTGGCTAACAAAGCCAAGCCTTCTTTCACAACGGCGGTGATTGCTCTATATTAGCTCGCTAATGCTCGCAAACCATACGACCATTAACGTATTTTGTGAATTTTTATTTTTCTTTTTAATAATCGTCTAATGTAGTGCGGACGTAAGCGAACGCTTGTGGCGTTCCATTACTAAAACTGGAGCCTAGGTCTCCAGTTTTCCGCTCCTAGTAGCAAAGCTACTAGGAGTTCCACTACTGCGACGATTATTCTATAGTGGCTCGCTTTCGCTCGCCATGGCAAATATGTCTGTTAATCTTTTATGGCCTTGCTTCCGATATCTGTTCGGTAAAAGAGGCCTTCTGTGTTTTGTTTGTTGAGTTCGCCGTAGATGGTGTTTTTGGCTTCTTTGACGGTGTCTGCTGTGGTGACCAGCATATAGACACGTCCGCCGTTTGAGAGCAGTGCTCTGCTATTTTCCGAAAACTTAGCTCCGGCATAGTAGGTGATGATATCTCCCTCAGTTTTTTCTGGCAATTCAACACCTTTTTCATAGTCTAGCGGGTAGCCGTTTGACGCGACAACCACGCCGAGAGTCACACCCTTGTCCGTCCAAGTGATGTTTGGCTCCTTGCTATCGAGGATATCCGTGATATTTTGTGCAAAATCGGAGGTCAGACGAGGCAAGATAATCTGAGTTTCTGGATCTCCGAACCGAGCGTTGAACTCGATAACCTTAGGTCCGTCTACTGTCAAGATAAGCCCTGCGTAAAGGACACCAAGATAAGGACGACCTTCTTTGATCATTCCTTCAAGAACTGGCTTGACAATAGTCTCAACCGCCGTATCAACTACGCTCTGTGGCAAGTGAGGAACTGGCGCATAAGCTCCCATACCACCCGTGTTAGGGCCCTTGTCGCCATCATAGGCACGTTTATGGTCCTGAGCCGTTGGCATGATGTAGAACTTGTCCCCATTGACAAAGGCAAAGAGAGAGAACTCTTCTCCGTCAAGGAATTCCTCGATGACCACTCGCGCCCCCGAGTCACCGAACTTGTTGTCCAAAAGCATCTCGTGAGCGGCTTCGACCGCTTGCTCAACCGTCTCCGCAACGACGACACCTTTCCCGAGCGCCAATCCATCCGCCTTGACAACGATAGGAGCGCCTTTCTCCTCGATATAAACCTTGGCCTCCTCGAAATCTGAAAATGTGCCATAGGCTGCTGTCGGAACGTCATATTTGACCATGATTTCCTTAGCAAAATCCTTGGACCACTCCAGCTCCGCTGCAGCCCTAGTCGGACCAAAGGCCTTGAGACCAGCTTGATTAAAATCATCCACAATTCCAGCAGCAAGGGCATCATCTGGCCCGATGAAGGTCCAAGAGATATCGTTGCTCCTTGCAAAGTCAATCAACTTAGAATGTTCGGAAATAGAGATATTCACCAATTCCAGGCCATCCAGAGTCATTCCGTCATTTCCAGGAGCTACAAAGACTTTTTCAACGTCTTTTGACTCAAGCAACTTCTTAGCAATCGCATGTTCACGACCACCCGAACCGACAACTAACAGCTTCATCTTACAACCTCTTTTGCGAATTATTTACTAATATTATAACACAAACGTTCGTTTTAATCTTGTTTTGCTCCGCGTTTTTACGCAAAAAAGGGAAGAAACTGTTTTCTTCCCTTTTATTTTCTTAATGTCTAAAATGTCTCACGCCTGTGAAGACCATGGTCAAGCCATATTTATCCGCAGCTTCGATGGATTATGTTTACAAATTAATTTTTTAATATAGAAAGGTTTCTTAAATCTAAGTTGAAATAGAAATTGATTAAAGCAAGTCCAATATTTCTTTAACAAGTTCAAGCTCATCAATTTCTAAAGCAATAGATAGGTTACGAATATTTTCTAACGATGGAATATTTTTACCATTTTCGTAGTTACATAGCGTTTTTTCACTAATCCAATCATCGCAATCAAAAAATTTTTGGCTACGATCATCTATAAATCCCTGTCTAGATTTTGGTAAGTCTGTTAAGCTCGCTCTGTGTTTTCTTATTAAATTTCCTATTTCTCTGTGTTGTGTTTCATTTTTTCTCAAAGTCATATTTTTATTATAACACAAAAAGAACCTAGGTTCCTTTATTTTTTTTAAAAAAAAGATATAATACTAGTATAGCAATTGAAAAATCAACTTGCTGAATAAATTTTTAGGAGGCTTACTATGAGCTCAACATTTAATTTTAAGGCTAGCGCCGTTCGAACTATCGAATCCCCCTCACAAAAAGGTGTCACTACCTATTTTGTATATCTCAACTTTAGAGATCTCCCTTCCAACTTACCGATGGAAGTCAATCCGAGACAACCTAAAATGACTACAGCAGTTGCCAAATCGTTAATTAATGCTGTCAAGTCGCCTGACACTGATTTCGATATCAATAATCGGGGAATAGTAATTGTTGCTAAACAATTCAAATTCACACCCAATCAAAACTTGGTATCTTTAGATTTAGGAGATGATCCTCAAAATTACGGAATCCTGGATGGTGGTCATACATACAAAGCGATTATAGATAATAGAGATCAGATTCACTCCGGACTAGATAAATTTGTCAAGCTTGAAATTATTGTCGGTGAACAATTGACAGTTTCACGTATAGCTGATGCACGAAACACTTCTGCTCAAGTTAGTGATATCGCATTATTTGAACTAGATGATAAGTTTGATCTAATTAAAGACTCGTTGTCAAATGAGCAATACGCCTCAGAGATTGCTTATAAAGATAACGAGAATAAAAGAATTCCAATTGCTGAATTAATTCGTTTGATGTTTACTTTCAATATTAAACGTTTTCCAGACGATAGTACTGCACCAGTATCTGCATATTCTGGAAAACAAGCAGTATTCAAAGATTACCAAAAGGAATTCGGAACAGACAATAATATCTATGAAAAATTAGCACCTTTTCTTCCTGACCTAGTTGATCTTTATGAGCTAATTCAAAAGGAACTTCCTAACAAATACCAAGAATATAAAAATTCTGAAGGAAAGAATGCAGCATTCGGAAGAATTCGTGGAGTAGAGGGATCTGGAAGTTATTATACCGACTTCACTGAACAATCTATCAATTACAATATCTCTACTGGTTTTTTGATGCCTATTTTCGGTGCCTTTAGAGCATTACTTAGAGAGTCCGATGGAAAAATCAGTTGGGAATTCGATCCTAAAGATGTATGGAAAATCGCTGGAACAAGACTGGTACAAAATACTTTCGACACAGATACTAACCCTCAACAAGTTGGAAAAAGCAAAACACTATGGCAAGCTAATTATAGAATCGTTGACAGTGTTAGAAAAGATTTGCTGTTAGACAAGCTTTTGAATGAAAGAAATTAGGATAAATTTTCTATAGAAGAATCTGCATAGTTTGTGTAACTTAAACTATCAAAAAAGCACTCAACTTTGACTTGAGTGCTTTTTCTATATTTTAAAAATTTTTATCATTAATACTGGTATACGATAAAATAAATTTAACGAAAAATGAATAAAATCTTAATGTCTAAAATGTCTCACGCCTGTAAAGACCATGGTCAAGCCGTATTTATCCGCTGCTTCGATAGATTCTTGGTCACGGACAGATCCACCTGGTTGGATGATAGCTTTGATACCTGCTTTGGCGATTTCTTCCACGTTATCCGCAAATGGGAAGAAGGCATCTGAAGCAAGAACAGCACCATCAAGACGGTCTTTAGCTTGATCAATGGCGATGCGAACAGAAGCCACTCGGTTGGTTTGCCCTGGGCCAACACCGAGTGTCATATGGTCGTTGGTTACGATGATACCGTTTGATTTGACGTACTTGATAGCTTTCCAAGCGAACTCAAGGGCAGTCGCTTCAGTTTCTGTTGGTTGGCGTTTGGTAACGACTTGCCAATCAGCTGGGCTTTCTTTTACCACGTCTTGGTTTTGCACCAGAAGCCCACCGACCACGCCTGTGTATTCTGCTTCCACTTCACTAGCCTCTTGAGCGTCAAATGGCAAGGCAAGGATACGCAAGTTTTTCTTTTTATTGGTCAAAATAGCTAGCGCTTCATCCGTATAGCTTGGTGCAATGATGATCTCGAGGAATACACCATGCATCTTCTCAGCTGTTGCAGCATCCACCTCACGGTTAAGAACAACGATACCACCAAAGATAGACACTGGGTCAGACTCATAAGCGTAGTCCCAAGCAGTCTCGATGTCATCAGCCTGACCGATTCCACATGGGTTCATGTGTTTGAGAGCCACAACGGTTGGACGGTCTTTGAAGTCACGGATGATACGGATAGCAGCATCCGCATCACGGATATTGTTAAATGACAATTCCTTGCCGTTGAGCTGTTTCGCTGATGCAATCGAATAGTCAGTCGGCAAAGCTTTTTGGTAGAAGTCAGCGTCCTGCTGAGGATTTTCCCCATAGCGCATGGCTTGTTTGAGGTCATAGGTCAAAGTGAGCTTTTCTGGTTTTGTTTCACCCACTTGAGCTGTGAAATATTCTGCAATCAAGGCATCATAAGCTGCTGTGTGACGGAAAACCTTGGCTGCTAAACGTTGGCGAGTTTCATAATTAGTTTCACCATTGGCTGACAACTCATCAAGCACCACTGCATAGTCAGCAGGATCTACCACAACCGTTACGCTGGCGTGGTTTTTCGCTGCTGAACGAAGCATGGATGGCCCACCGATATCGATGTTTTCAACTGCGTCAGCGTAGGTCACATCTGGTTTGAGAATCGTTTCCTTGAAAGGATAAAGGTTGACTACAACAAGGTCAATCAATTCGATATTATTGTCCTTAGCCGCTTGAAGATGGCTATCCAAATCACGACGAGCCAAGAGGCCACCGTGGATATTTGGGTGAAGGGTCTTGACACGACCGTCCATCATTTCTGGGAAGCCCGTCACATCATCAATTGCAATGGTCTCCACCCCAGCATTATCAAGGGTAACCTTTGTCCCACCTGTCGAGATAATGTCCCAACCAAGTTTTTTGAGTTCTTGAGCAAATTCAACAATGCCCGCTTTGTCTGAGACACTAATTAAGGCGCGTTTAATCATGTTATTTCCTTTCATTTACTTATCCAACAATTCTCTAATAACCTCTGGATACAACTTGTACTCAGCCTCATGAATGCGAGCTTCAAAGCTTTCGATGGTATCATCAGCTAGTCGTGGTACGCGTACTTGTTTGATGACCTTGCCTGTATCCACACCCGAGTCCACCCAGTGAATGGTCACGCCAGACAGGTCTACGCCAGCATTCCAAGCGTCCTCAATTCCATGAGCTCCTGGAAATTCGGGCAGGTAGGCTGGATGAATGTTGATAATTCGACCTTCATAAGCCGCCAATAAGGTTGGGCCGACGATTTTCATGTAGCCGGCGAGGCAAACCAAGTCAATCTGGTGTTCTTCCAAGAGTTCGACAAGGGCTGCTTCGTAGTCCGCCTTGTTCTCGAATTCCTTGAGTTCAAAAGCATAGGACAGAACGCCGAGCTTGTCTGCACGCTCGAGCACATAGGCGTCTCGATGGTCTGAAAAGACAAACTCCACCGGAAATTCTTCAGCAATCACCTGAAAATTTGAGCCGTTACCAGAGGCAAAAACCGCTATTTTTTTCATTTGATGATGACACTTTCGTTTTCTTTCTTGACGATGCGACCAATTTCATAGACTGGTTCATCCAGCAATTCTTTAACGCGACCTACATTTTCAGGGCTAACTGCCAGCATGAGTCCCACACCCATATTGAAGATTTCAAACATTTCTTCATGCTTTATTTTACCGTATTTTTCAAGAGCTTTGAAAATCGGAAGGACTGGAACCTTGTCTTCTTCAATCTCCGCAGCTAGGTCAGCCGCAAACATACGAGGAACATTTTCGATAAAGCCGCCACCTGTGATGTGGGCAATACCGTTGACCAACTCTTCTTTGATGAGTGGTAAGACAGCTTTGACATAGATACGAGTCGGCTCAAGAAGAACTTCCTTGAGTTTCTTGCCTTCCAATTCTGGCAAGACTTCCTCACCTGTGTAGTCCGCAAAAACACGACGAACGAGGGAGTAACCATTTGAGTGAATCCCACTTGAGGCAAGTCCGAGAAGAACATCACCTTCAGCTACTTTTGAGCCGTCTATTATTTGAGATTTTTCAGCCACACCGACTGCAAAACCAGCCAGATCGTAGTCATCTGCGCCATACATACCAGGCATTTCAGCCGTTTCCCCACCGATGAGAGCAGCGCCTGCCTGCACACAACCTTCTGCCACACCAGCAACGACTTGTTCTAGTTTAGCTGGTTCATTCTTCCCTGTCGCGACGTAGTCAAGGAAGTAAAGAGGCTCCGCACCTGCAGCGATGATGTCATTAACACACATGGCCACACAGTCCTGCCCGATGGTATCGTGCTTGTCGTACTTGATAGCCAGCATGAGCTTGGTTCCGACACCGTCAGTCCCTGAAATCAAGACGGGCTCTTTGACACCTGTTTTTGAGAGATCAAACATGCCACCGAAACCACCAAGAGCTCCCATGACACCCGCACGCTCCGTGCGAGCCACGTGCTTTTTGATCCGCTCAACAACTTCATAACCCGCTTCAACATCTACACCCGACTGGGCGTACGCATTTTTATTTGCCATTTTATTTTTCCTTTTCTTTGAGAAGATTGCGACGTATTTTTAGATAAACAATTATTTTATCTAAAAATACTAGTCAGGGCTCTAGCTTTGGTCCCATAGGGCAAAGCGTCTACTGACAAATGCTTTAGCTTTTAGTCAGTAGCGAGACGTGGCGCATAAGCATTTTTATTTGTCATCTTTTTTCCTCTTCCTTTCCTTTAATGGAGAGGCTTCATCCGCCTATTTGTAAAAACTGGTCTTTTCTTCCAAACTTCTACGATAATCTTCCTCATAGTCATAAAGAGGTGTTGGATAATCGCCGTCAAAGTAAGCGACACAGAGACCACCATTCGGCGCATCTGTTTCAATACCAATCGAATCAATCAAGCCATCAATCGAAAGATAGGTCAGACTATCCGCACCAATGATTTGGCGAGTCTCTTCGACCGTATGATTGGCCGCAATCAACTCCTGACGCGTCTGGATATCAATCCCGTAAAAGCATGGATAAGCTAGTGCAGGACTTCCAATAGCAACGTGAACCTCGGACGCACCAGCTTCTTTCAAAAGCTGAACGATACGGCGGGAGGTTGTCCCGCGAACAATGGAATCATCAATCATGACCACACGTTTGCCTTTGACAACACCCGAAACAGCAGACAGTTTCATCCGCACCCCTTGCTCCCGCAATTCTTGAGTCGGTTGGATAAAGGTACGTTGCGTGTATTGGTTTTTGATGAGACCCATTTCATTTGGCAGACCTGATTCTTCTGCAAATCCCATAGC
The DNA here is from genome assembly GCF_003943825.1 of Streptococcus oralis. Lineage (GTDB taxonomy): Bacteria > Bacillota > Bacilli > Lactobacillales > Streptococcaceae > Streptococcus > Streptococcus oralis_CD. The sequence goes on along the minus strand of NZ_RJNJ01000009.1, from coordinate 23,243 downwards.
TGCGCTCAGCGAGGAATTTGGCACACCGACCACAATATCTGCTTCGTGCTTGAACTCACGCGCTAATTGAGCCCCCATACGTTTGCGAGCTGTATGGACATTAACACCATGGATATTAGAGTCAGGACGGGCAAAGTAGATATACTCCATAGAGCAAATCGCCAACTGGGTATCATTCGTATAGCTATCGTACTGAATCCCATTGTCATCTACGATTACAATCTCTCCTGGTTTCACATCACGAATCCACTCGGCACCAATGACTTCAAAAGCACAGGTTTCTGACGAAACGACCATCGCTCCGTTTGCCATTTTCCCAATAGAAAGTGGACGGAAGCCATTAGGATCAAGCGCCGCAATCAACTTGTCCTCAAACAGCAGGATATAAGCAAATCCACCTTTGACAAGGCTGAGCGCCTCTTTGATTTTGCCCATCAAGTTCGGATTGTGACTCCGACGAATGAGGTGGGCCAAGATTTCCGAGTCCGAAGTTGAACTGAAAATAGCTCCTCTTAGTTCCAATTCTTGCTTGAGCGATTCGGCATTGGTCAAGTTTCCGTTATGAGCAAGTCCAAACTGCATATCATGAAAGCGAAAGAGGAAGGGCTGAATGTTATCCACAGAAGCTTCGCCAGCAGTCGCATAACGCACATGCCCAATCGCGCTCGTTCCTGTCAATTTATCCAAATTAGCAGGATTTCTGAACACTTCTGATAAAAGCCCCATATCACGATGACGCTTCAATTTCCCCTGATCATTGGAGAGGATTCCTGCCCCCTCCTGACCACGGTGCTGAAGACTGTGGAGCCCAAAATAGGTCAATTTAGCAGCATCTGGATGTCCCCAGATACCGAAAACACCACATTCTTCATTAAGAGATTTTACTTCGTATGTCATTTTTTATACCTTTTATTTCCCTGTGAAATAACGTACAGCCGACGCAAACAGGTGCTGGTCTTTATTCCCTGGAATATTTTGGAAAAGACCTTCTTCATAACGTTCTGAGTGTCCCATTTTACCGATGATTTGGCCGTTCTTGCTGGTAATTCCTTCGATGGCATTTACAGAACCATTCGGATTGTACTTAGAGTCCATACTTGGTTTGCCTTCAAAGTCAACGTATTGGCTAAAGATTTGACCATTGTCACGGAGCTCTGCAAATTCCTCAGCTGTCACGACAAACTTCCCTTCACCGTGCGAAACAGGAATAGCGTGGATATCGCCCACTTGCACACCAGCCAACCATGGTGAGTTGGTATTGGCAATTCGCGTTTCTACCATCTTAGCTACGTGCTGGTTGGCATCATTGTAGAAGAGGGTTGGACTAGTGCTACTTGCATCTTCAAAGTTACCATATGGAAGAAGACCTGATTTGACGAGGGCTTGGAATCCATTACAGATACCGATAATCAAGCCACCACGAGCGATAAAGCTATCAATCGCTGCACGCACTTTTTCATTAAGAAGGATATTGACAATAAACTTAGCTGACCCATCCGGTTCATCCGCAGCGGAGAATCCGCCTGCAAAGAAGAGAATGTTTGCCTTGCCGATATTGTCAACCATAGTTTCAACTGACTTGACAATGGCTTCTTCATTCAAGGTCACGAATGGCACCAAGTTAACCTCTGCACCTTCTTTTTCAAAGGCCTTGGCTGAGTCATATTCTGAGTTGGTTCCTGGGAAGACTGGAATGTAAACCACAGGTTTTTCAATAGTTTCCTTGGCTTTGATGACTGCGTCAGAAGCGACAGCTGGAACTTCAGCCAGTTCTTTGGCTTGGGCAAATTCTGTTGGGTAAACTTCTTCCAGTTTCCCTTGGAAGGCACTGTCAAGTTTGTGTCCATCTAGCTTCACACCGTTGACAGTCAGTGTAAAGTCTGCTTTCGTTTGACCAATCTTCTCAACTCCAATGATTTCTTCAGGAGATGTGAAGACAAATCCGCCTAGCTGAGCTGTCAAAGAATTTTCAAGTTCAGGCAAGGTCACCTCTGCACCGATATGATTCCCAAAAGTAGCCAGAGCCAAGCTTTCAAGGACACCACCATATTTGACAGCTGATGCAGATGTCACTTTGTGAGCCTTTTGAAGGGCTTCGAACTTGGCAAAGTTAGACTTGATCAAGTCAAAGTCAATATCAGCAGAAAGGGCTTGACCTGGGATGTAGTAGATATTTTCACCAGCAGTCTTGAACTCAGGAGAGAGAACTTGACGACTATCTGCCGTTGTCACCCCAAAGGCAACCAAGGTTGGTGGTACTGTCAATTCTTCAAAGGTACCTGACATAGAGTCCTTACCACCAATAGATGGCAAACCAAGTTGGATTTGTGCTTCGATAGAGCCTAGAAGGGCTGCTACTGGTTGACCAAAACGCTCAGCTTGCTTGTCCATCCGCTCGAAATATTCTTGGTATGAGAAACGAGCCTTGGACCAGTTTGCACCAGCAGCCACCAAACGAGCAGTTGCTTCGATAACCGCATAGGCAGCGCCATGATATGGAGACCATTCTGCCACATATGGGTTGAATCCTTGGGCCATAACAGACGCAGTATGAGTCACACCGTGTTGAACTGGCAATTTCTGCACAGATGCTTCACTTGGTGTGAGTTGGTAGCGACCACCAAGTGGGTGATTAACCGTTGAACGACCGACCGAACAGTCAAAGATGGTTTGCAATCCTTTTTGACTCGCATGGTTGAGATCAGATAGAACCGCAAGGGTATCTGCTTCAAGTGTATCAACGCTTGTTGTACGTTCTTCTGGGAGTTTGGCATCCTTGTCCACAACCTTGGCATCAACGACTACGCGCACACCGTTTGTATCAAGGAAACGACGTTCCAAGTCCACGATGGTTTCACCATTCCAGTGCATGACTAGATTTGGTTTTTCAGTCACTGTCGCCACCACAACAGCATCAATATTCTCTTTGTTACATTCAGCAACGAAGGCATCCACATCCTCAGGACGAACCACCACAGCCATCCGTTCTTGAGATTCAGAGATGGCAATTTCGGTACCATTCAAGCCCTGGTATTTAAGAGGCACCTTGTTGAGGTCGATTTCAAGACCGTCTGCCAATTCACCGATGGCTACACAGACACCACCAGCACCAAAGTCGTTGGATTTCTTGATGAGACGAGTGACATCACCATTACGAAAAAGTCGTTGAATCTTGCGTTCTTCGATGGCATTCCCTTTTTGAACCTCAGCACCAGCAGTCTCTACAGACTCAACTGTTTGAACCTTAGAAGACCCTGTCGCACCACCGACACCGTCACGTCCAGTCTTACCACCGAGCAAGATAATCACGTCACCAGCTTCCGGTTTTTCACGAACAACATTTTCCTTAGGAGCAGCACCGACAACGGCACCAAGCTCCATGCGTTTGGCTACAAAGCCTGGGTGGAAGTACTCACGAACGTAGGTCGTCGCAAGACCAATCTGGTTACCATACGAAGAATAACCGTGAGCCGCTGTTTTAGAAATGACCTGTTGTGGCAATTTACCAGCACGAGTTTCTGAAATCGGCGCTGTAATATCACCAGCACCTGAGATACGCATGGCTTGATAAACGTAGGAACGCCCTGACAATGGGTCACGAATGGCTCCACCGATACAGGTAGCAGCCCCACCAAATGGTTCAATTTCCGTTGGGTGGTTGTGAGTTTCATTCTTGAACATGAGGAGCCATGGTTCCTTGATACCATCAACGTCCACTTCGATTTCTACTGAGCAGGCGTTTATTTCATCAGACACTTCCATGTCGTCCAAACGTCCATTAGCACGCTCATAACGACCGAAAATAGTCGCCATGTCCATCAAGGTTTGTGGTTTTTCAGACCGACCTAGTTCCTCACGCATGGCAATATACTTGTCATAAGTCGCTTGCAATTGCTTTTGGAATTTAGAAGCTGAGAAATCAATGTGTTTCAACTCAGTCTCAAAAGTCGTGTGACGGCAGTGGTCAGACCAGTAGGTATCCAAGACCTTGAGCTCAGTCTCAGTTGGCACGCGCCCGATTGACTTGAAATAGTCTTGGATAAAGAGCAAATCGTCCACTTCCATGGCCATCCCTTGCTCGGCCTTGTAGCGAGCAAAGTCTTCTGCCGTATAACTTTCAAAGAAAGTCAATTTAGGAATGGTCTTGTCCGACTCTGAAAATTCCTGCTTGGCAATCCCTGTCGTGATGTCCTTGAAACGAGAATCCACTGGATTGAGCAGGTAGTTCTTGACCGCTTCCAACTCAGTCGCATCAATATCTTTATTGACCAAGTAAAGTTGAGCTGTGTTGACCGTCACATCACTCGTACTTCCCAGTAAAAGCAAGGCTTCCTGTGAAGAAGCTGCACGCTGGTCAAACTGTCCTGGCAGGCTTTCAATGGCAAAGAAAGCATAATTGACAAGATCAGCCTGCACAGCCGATTCATCCAAGACATGGTCTGTCACCTGCTCAGAGAAGATATGCTTCTCGGCAGGCGCAAACAAGTCCTCTGACAAGTCAAAAACATCATAAACTTGCACGATACGGATACTTTTCAAGGTTGAAAGTCCCAAGTTGTGCTGGAGCTCTCTCACCAAACTCTCTGACTTAACCTGAAAATCAGCCTTTTTTTCAACAAAAATACGTTTATTCATCAATTCTTATTCCTTTATTTCAGCTCTTGCAATGTTCCCCAATGACCTTGAAGGTGTTATTTTAAACCTTGCAACTTTTCCCAAACAATCTCGTAAACGTCTGTTAGTTCACCTAGACCTCTACGGAAAACATCCTTATCCATGTGGTTACCGTCAGCGTCCCAAAGTCGGCAGTTATCTGGTGAAAATTCGTCTGCCAAGATAATCTTGCCATCCTTATCAAAACCAAATTCCAGTTTAAAATCGATTAACTTAAGACCAATCTCAGCAAACCAAGCTTTCAAGAGCTCATTGATACGACGGGTTTCTTCTTTCAAGTAAGCAATCTGCTGGTCATCCGCAATTTTAAGGAATTTCACATGCTCGTCATTGATAAAGGGGTCATCCAAATCATCATTTTTATAGTAAAATTCTACAATTGGAGTCTCAAATGCGATACCTTCTTCCACCCCAAAACGTTTTGAAAAGGAACCAGCCGTGTAGTTGCGGAGCACAACTTCCAAAGGAATAATCTCCACCTTTTTATTGAGCTGTTCCGTGTCTGAAAGTTTTTCCACAAAGTGAGTCGCCACACCAGCCGCATTTAATTTCTCAAAAATAAAAGATGAAATCTGATTATTCAACACTCCCTTACCCGCAATCTGCTCCTTCTTGACACCATTGAAAGCAGTCGCCTGGTCCTTATAAGTCGAAATAATAAGATTTTCATCCTCTGTTGTATAGATATCCTTGGCTTTTCCCGAATAGATCAGTTGTTTTGACATTTTAAAGTTCGCCTTTCGTTTTACTTGAGCACATTCTACCACAAAAGCATGAAAAATTCAAGGTTTTTACGAATAAATAACGTTTTTCTGTTTTAAGCGTAAAGAAAAACTGCAAGATGAACTCTTCTTACAGTTTTAAAATCATTTATCCTCTGAAAAACACGAATATTACCCTTTATTCAAAAATTGATCCCAAAAATAACGGAGATAGCTTTTCTTTCCCGTAATCATCTGCAGGCGGCCTTCTAAACCATAGCGAAGTTTTTCAGCCTGCTCCGAAGTTAAATTAGTCTCCGCCTCAATTTTAAAGAAATTTCCTTGTTCAGTCTTTGTAGCTGTCGCATCAATACTTGTAATCGTGGAATCCAGGAAAATTTGATTCTTGGCATCATTAGTCGTAGTATAACGAACAGAGTCCCCAATCTTGACTCTAGCAACATCTTTTGAACTGAGATAAGCTGTGAGTTTGGTTTTCCCTTCTTTTTCCAAGGATGGGTAGAGTTGGGCTAGCAGGGTTCCTTCTGCGACCATGGTAGATTCACTAGTCTCAGGATTGAGGTGAAGCACCCCATCCTCACTTGCTGTAATCTTTCCCTTATCTAGGAGACCTCCCTGTACCTTCTTACCCGATTCTGCCTCCAAAATTTTCTGATCTAGAAGAGTTAATTCCTGGCCAACTTTGACTAAGTGCTGAGACTTGAGCGATTCCAGCTGACTATCCAGTCCCGTTGCGTGGGCCTGCTGAGCCCCAGATCCCGCATACTGCACACGATAAGTAGCTAAACTAGACTCTAGCTGGGTGATTTGAGCATCCACTTGCGCAATAACTTGCGATTTAGCGTGCGGATCTTCTTCACCTTGATTTTTATAGGTCTGGTAAAAAGAGTAGGCTGGATTCTGACTATCTAGTTGATCTCCCTTTTCAATCGCTGACTTGGCTGTTTTGTAGTCTCGTATTTTTTCCTCTGTTTGGCTGATAAGATTGCCAATCTCGGCCTGGCTCTGACTTGCTGCCGCATTTTGAGAGGAGATGCTGGCATTTTGCTGAGAAACATTACTTCTAAGACTACTAGCTTGGCTGAGATAGTCTCGAAACATCTCCTGATAACCAAACTTATCTGCTTCTGGAAATTGATCACTCCCCTCTTTCAAACTGGATTGCAAATACCCCAACTGCTTTTTTTGATCCTTTAACATCTCCAATTGACTGGCATATGCCTCAACCTGGACAGCCTCCGCCCCTTGCTGGTACTGAACGAGCAGATCTCCTTGCTTAACCAACTTGTTTTCTTCCAGATAGTTGCCCACAATGCGTTGGTTGCTAGTCGACTGGATATTGGCAATGATCCGACTAGGTTCGACAGTCGCTCTGGTAGACAAACTAATCTCCTTCTCTGCAAAAACTGCAAATCCTAGTAAAAACACGAGCAGAAGTGACATAGGTAAAATCACCCGACTGGAAAAATTATGATAACGACGATTATAAAACTCCGCACTTTCTAAAAATTCTGGTTTCATCTTCTCCTCTTTCTAGCTATTCACCAAATGGGTGTAAAAGCCATCCTGTGCAAGCAAGTCTGCATGGTTACCCTCTTCGACAATCTTGCCCTGCTCCAAAACAACAACCTTTTCTGTCCGCTCAGCGATGGTCAAGCGATGGGCAATGAAAATCAAGGTCTTGTCTAAAGCCATGAGATTATCGACAATCCGCTTCTCTGTCAAAATATCCAAACTGCTAGTCGCCTCGTCCAAAATCAAGACAGGCGCATCTGTCAAGAGAGCACGCGCCAGAGCGATTCTCTGACGTTGACCACCTGAAATCCCTGCCCCATCCGAAGTCAATTCTGTCTGGTAATTCAGGGGCATGCGCTCAATATCCTCCCGAATCTCTGCCAACTCCACCGCCCGTAAGATATCCTCCTGAGTCGTCCCCTCCTTGGCTCCCAAAAGAAGATTGTCCAAAATCGTTCCGTTAAAGACATAGGGCTGTTGAGGCAAATAGTTGATATACTGGCGCAAGGCCTTTTTATCAATCTGATTGAGATTGACACCACCCAGACTAATCTCTCCCTGACTTGGATCGTAAAAATTAACCATCATCTTGGCTAAGGTGGTCTTACCTGACCCCGAAATCCCCACAAAAGCCACCTTAGAGCCTTGGGGAATGGTCAAATTGATATCCGACAAGACGTCACGACCATAGCCATACTTGTAGTGAACCTGTTTAAAGGTCATATCCCCTTTCATCATGCTCAAATCTTCTACCGTTTTCTTCTCCTCAAACTCCGAAGCTACTAGATAAACCTCATTTAAGCGATTATTGGCAACCTGCGCTGTCTGAAGTTTGGTTTGTAGGTTAATGATATTTTCCAAAGGATTGGTAAAGTAAACGAGCAAAGTATTATAGGTAATCAGCTGGCCCAAACTCATTTTCCCATCCATGACAAGAATAGCTCCCAGCCAGAGAACGGCAATATTGAGCAGGAGCTGGGCAACTTTTTTCAGAGCCTTTTGCTGGCTTTCTGCCCGACTATAGGTAAAGGATTTTTTCAGATAAGCCACAAATTCCTTGTCAATCTTTTGATAGCGCGAACTTTCACTGGTCAAAGATTTAATGGTCTCAATGCCGTTGATATCCTCGATGATAGAAGAAGACAGAACCGCATTAGCTTCCATGGTATCCCGATTCATCTTTTCAAAAGGCTTCATAAAGGCAAAGATAATCACTGTATAGATAGGAAGCGCAAGTAGACTAATGAAAAAGAGCGTCATATTTTGTGAAAACAGGACAAGCGAGATAATCAAAATCGTCGACACATCTAGGAAAATCGACAGAATGGTCGACGCCAACGCATCGATGATACTATTGGCATCTGTAAAACGAGACACGATTTCCCCTGTCCTGCGTGTCGCAAAAAAGGACATCGGCAGGTGAAAAACATGCTTGATGTAGGACAAAATCACATCGATGGACAACCGTTGACCCAGAACAAGTAAGAGGTATTCCTGCGCATAGGACAAAATCTGCTGGAGAATATAGACGATGACTAGTCCCATTGAGATAATACCCAGCGTCGAGCGCATCTGGTCTGGCACGTAACTATCAATGATGGACTGAAGATAGTAGGAGCCCACGATATTGATCAAGGTTACCAAGAGTGTTGCCAAAACGATATTAGCAATCAAGCCACGCTGTTTGAGTAAGATTGGCAAGAAGGATAGGAGCCCCTGTTTTTTCTCCTTATGGGGTTTATAGTCTGGAGACGGAGCCATAAAGAGACTGACTCCTGTCCATTCTTGCGCAAATCGCTCACGGGAAATCTTAGTCAGCTTGATACCAGGATCTGGATCAGCGATATGAATGTGCTTTTTATCCTGACCTATCACCACATAGTAGTGGAGCAATTTCCCTTCCTTGAGCACATGAGCCACAAAAGGAAAGGTCAAATCTGGCAGATCAAAGAGCATCATATCCGCCTTGATAGCTCGCGTTTCAAAACCAATCTCCTCTGCCACCTTTACAAGTCCCAAAGCCGTTGTTCCATCCATGGTCGTCTTAGCTAATTCTCGTAGATGAGCTAAGGAGTAATAACTACCATAGTAGCCAAATACCATGGCCAAGGAAGCCACGCCACAATCCATCTGATCCACTTGGGGACGATAGTACCTTTTCCCAAATTTCATATCCATCTCCTTTTTTCTAATAATCTCTTAAAAACTTTGTAAGATTATTTTAACCAAATAAGGATAAAAACAGGAAAATATTCCCAAATAAACCATTTTTGCATCTAAAACGCACTTTCAAAAGCATAAACCATCATTTAAATGTAAAAAGCAGAACAAAAGTTCTGCCTGCTTAAAGTAACCGTTAAAAAATGAATGCCCAGAAATAAACTATTCTGAAATGATATTTCTATAAAGTGAGCTAAATGTCATCAAGAATGATGAAATCTTAGGTAGATCAAAATATTCAAACTACGTAGGTAGATTTATTTTGTTTATATTAGCCACAATTCTAATCATTAGATAAGCTATAGAGCTAAACAATACAATAAACTCTGGCCAAGCTTTTCCTAGTAATTGAACAACTTTCATCTCAAACTCCGATCTGATGGTTCATCAATTTCCAATCGTACTTTCTTTTGTTTTGTACTTGTATCCTACATAAAACAGGCCAAGCAGAATTGGATAGGTTTCTGGATAAAACAAGGTGGAAAAACTCCGCCATTTACATGCACAAAATCCTTTCCATTCAGATTCATCATTTATAGTTTTGATTATTTTTCTTCGAATCCTTACAAAAAATACCAAAATAGCCTGCAGCAATCAAACCTATTAAACTCCATTGCCAATCAAAAGATACTAGCGAACCCGTACGAATTAGATGAAGCGTAAGATTAAGACCTATTCCTAACAAAGGAAGTATAGTGGCTAGCTTAGGTAACAATGTATTGAGATTTAGGTTACAATTCATAGTTAATTTCCTTCTATATTTAGATTAACGTCTACTTCCTAGATAACGCCCATACATATAAGCAGCTACTCCTAATACACCCCAAGCTATTGCTGTGGAAGTAGTGACAATGAAGCCTCCTTCAGTAAGAGCCAAATCTTCTTCTGTCATAATATCAAATTTTTTATCCATTTCTTTCATTTTTCTCTCTCCTTTTTAAATAATACTGGCTAATCCAATAGCTACTCCAACCAAAATCCCTACTATTCCTAAATTAGTTCTTATTTCATTGATAATAACTAAAAGATGACTATTCAATAGCAGTTGCCATACACTAAAAATAGTTCTCTTTAAACCTTGTCTTTAGCTAAATCCAAGTAACTCATCATCAAAATAAGGATCGGAACAACTAATTCTGTTTGGAAATATTTTTCAACATTAAAGGTGATTACATTTAAATCTCCCAATATGCAAAGCACTCCAAAAATAATTAGAACTGCTCCCATTACATTTTTTAGATTTTTCATACAAGTCTACTTTTATCCAAATTTACGTTTTAAATCTTGACCAATTAATCGACCACCAAGGAAAATTGCTACTCCTCCAGCAATCATGGCTATGGTAATTAAGCCACCTTCTGTATTCATCAATTCTTCTTCTGTCAATTCTGTCCATTTATTTAAATTCATTTTTTCTCTCCTTATTATTACATAAAATAGCCCCAAGCAATACCACCAATTAGTAAGACACCTCCTACAACTACAGCGGTAACCGACCCCCCATTCACATCCGTCAACTCTTCTTCTGTAAGAGCTACAAAGTTCTGTTCCATGTTGTCAAAATTTGTCATTTGTTTTCTCCTTATTTTTTCTATATATTTAATCTTTAACCTCTAAGCCACTTAAATAGCCAGATTGGGTAAATTACTGAAATCATTTTCTTCTCTCCTTCCTTTTCTTCTCACTTATCTATTCGAGAAGTAATTTAAAATGAACAGGTAAATTTCATTTATTTTAAATACCATTTGATCAACCATGGCAATAAGATTGGTAAATACATCGCGTAATCTCCTTCCCTTTTTCCTTACCTATTTATTCGAAAAACAATTCGAAAATAAACAATTCATTCATTTTTATTTTAAAAACCACTTAATGAACCACAGATAAAAACCAGTCACATACATAAATGTTCCTCCTTTTTCTTTCTCATCTCTTCATTCGCAATTTCTACTAAAAGTTTCTCTTTTTTCGCAAATAAAAAACAACATGACTTGCATGTTGCTTTTTCCTATTTTTTATCTTTAATAATCGCTACTACATCCGCTACACTTTGAAGTTGATCGATTTCCTCATCAGTGATTTCGATACCAAATTCATCTTCTAGTGTCAAGACAAACTCCATCAAATCCACTGAGTCCGCATCTAGATCGTCTTTCAAACTTAAGGCTTCTGTTACGGCAAAGTCTTCTCCCTGTCTCTCTTGGATAATGTTCACGATACGGTCAAAAATTTCTTTTTCTGTCATCTTTTTTATTCTCCTGAAAATTCACGCGCAGTCTGAGCAACTACGTCTGTTTCTAGCATGGTACGAATCTGACGAATCGTACTGTACACAGCATTGGCATCACTTGAGCCATGAGTTTTTACAACTGGCGCCTTGACGCCAAACAAGACTGCTCCTCCAACATCTGAATAGTTGAGCTGTGTCTTCAACCCCTTAAGACTATCCTTAAGAAGTAGAGCACCTAGCTTCGCTCGAAGGCCACCACCCGTAATAGCATTTTTAAGTAAGCCCATGATTCCCAAAGCTGTACCTTCGATGGATTTTAGAACAGCGTTTCCCGTGAAACCATCTGTTACGACAACATCCGCAACGCCATTCATCAGATCACGCGCTTCCACGTTTCCGACAAAGTTCAAACTTTGATCAGCTACTAGCAAGTCGTATGTTTCCTTACGAAGCGGATCTCCCTTGCTGCTTTCTGTTCCATTGTTGAGCAAACCAACACGTGGTTTCGAAATCCCACGAACATTTTTCGCATAGAAGGAACCCAAAACAGCGTATTGGTGCAGATGATGGGCTGTATTTTCCGCATTGGCTCCAAGGTCTAGCATATCAAACCCTTTTCCATCAATGGTCGGCAAGGTAGACATGAGTCCTGGACGATCGATATTTTTGATACGACCCACAATGAAGAATCCTGCAGCCAACAAGGCACCTGTGTTACCAGCAGAGAGGACAGCGTCTGCTTCTCCCTCTTTAACAGCCTTAGCTGCCAATACCATGCTGGCATTTTTCTTCTTACGGATAGCTTTTGTCGGCTCATCGTCTGAGTTGATTTTCTCATCCGTATGAATAACGCTGACACGCTCTGTCGCCGTTAGATATTGCTTAATCTTACTTTCATCTCCGTAGAGTTGAATCTCAATATCTGAAAAGTCAGCAAGGGCTTGGTTGACACCCTCAACGATGGCTTGAGGTGCGTAATCGCCCCCCATAGCATCTACTGCAATTTTTTTCATTTGTCTTCCTCTTTTAGTAATTGTCCCCAGTCTGCTAGGGAATCAATAAATTTCTTTGATTTTAGGTGAATCCCAACATACTCTTCGTAGAGTTGATCCATAAACTTGCGCAAGTCTTGTTTGATTTCTGCCTTAAGCGAAATGGTCTCCAAGGTTTCAAAATCAATGGCTTGAAATTGATTGAGCAGATAAGGGATATTGGGATTGAGATGGCAACGTCTCTCATCCTCATGATAATGCTCTGGACAGAGGCAGGCTCCATATTTGAAAGAAAAGTCAAAGGCCTGATTCACCCGATGGCAAAAGACACACTCATTAAAATTAAGGCTGATTCCAAATCGGGTCAAGATTTGAATTTCAAAAATATTGGTTAAAACCTGATAATCTATCCCTGCTTCCATCAACTCCAGAGTCTTCCTCAAGAAAGCAAACAAGGGAGCATCCTGCTGATTATCCTGCAAACTAGCATCTGCAAGAGCAGCCACATAGGTTGCATAGGCCATGACAAAGAGATCACTATTAATCTTGGGGAAGGTCATCACCTCATGGTAGTCCTCGATGTAGCTAAGCCCATCATCATTGATGCGCAAGAGAAATCGTGCCAACACCAAGGGCTGAATAACTGGAGCTAGTTTGGACTGGCCAGCGTGTTTAACGAAAAACATGCGCTTGCCCGCCTGCTCGGTAAAAATTTTGACTAGCTTGTCATCCTCACGAAAGTTACGATTGTAGAGTACGAGACCTTGACTCGTGATAGACTGAATCATGCTTCTCTCATGTACTCCTCAAGTCGTTTCATGGCCTTTCTGATCGTTTCCATGCTGGCTGCATAAGACAGACGCACATAGCCTTCTCCGTAACGTCCAAAGGCTGCACCAGGGATAAAGGCAACAGCCTTCTTATAGGCAAAATCCTTCAGAAAAGCAAAGGAGTCTTGATTGTAGCCCGCTGGAATCTTAGCAAAGATATAGAAGGCCCCATCTGGTTTGATAATCTCAAAACCAAGAGCAGTCATCTTTTCGATGATATAATCTCGACGCTGGATGTATTCCTTTTTCATAGGCTCTGCGTCGTTTTTACCAGCGGTCAAAGCCTCCACCGCAGCATGCTGAGCCATAGTATTTGCAGCAGTAACCAAATACTGGTGACTCTTGATTAACTGAGCTGTGAAAGACGCAGGAGCAAAGATAAAGCCTAAACGCCAACCAGTCATAGCATGCGATTTAGATAAACCATTGATAATAATAGCCTGGTCTCTCAGCATAGTTCCCAATGATACATGATTTTCCCCTGTATAGGTTAATTCTGAGTAAACCTCATCACAGACAACAAAAATCTCATACTTGCGTAAAACGTCTGCCAAGGCTTCCAACTGCTCCCGACTATAGGTAATACCTGTCGGATTGGCTGGATAGTTGAGAATAACTGCTTTGAGCTTGTCCCCTTGCTCCAAAATGGCCTTTTCCAACATCTCAGGAGTCAAGACAAAACCATTTTCAGTTGTATCAATCTCGACAATCTCTGCCCCAACTAGATTGACAATCGGCTCATATCCTGGGTAGGCAGGAGCTGGCAAGAGCACCTTGTCCCCCTCTTCCAAAATAGCCGTCAAAGTAGCAGATAAAGCCTCTGTCGCCCCAATTGTAACCAAAATTTCATTTTCAGGATTATAATCTAGCTGGTATTTTTCTTTTACAAAGTCGCTAGCAGCCTGGCGCAAGGTCAGTAAACCGCTCATCCCTGTATAGTAGGATTGGTTCTGGTCAATGGCTCGCTTGGCTGCCTCCTTGATATGATCTGGCGTTGTAAAATCAGGTTCCCCCAAGGTCAAACGCAAGACCCCAGGAATCTCCGAAATAGCCTGATCAAACTGGCGAATCAAGGAAACTTGAATCTTGTCTAACTGTTTATTAAAGCGTTTGGTTAAGTCCATAGATATCCCCCTTGCTTACAGAACATAGTACTATTATACTACAAAAGCTCCCTGACCGCAAAATCCATCTGAACCCCGCATTTTTCACTTTCTGTTTTACTTTTCTTCTCAACAGGACTATAATAATAAGTGCTTATTTTCGGAGGTTTATATGTCATTTTTATCAAAAAATGGAGCAGGAATCTTAGCCTGCCTTCTCATTTCTATCGTATCTTGGTTTCTGGGAGGATTTTTCCCCGTTGTGGGTGCACCTGTCTTTGCAATTTTTGCTGGAATGCTCCTCCACCCCTGGCTCTCACCCTACAAACAACTAGATGCAGGTTTGACCTTTAGTTCCAAAAAATTGCTCCAGTATGCCGTTATCTTACTCGGTTTTGGTCTCAATATCTCGCAAGTCTTCGCAGTTGGACAAACTTCACTCCCTGTCATCCTTTCCACCATTTCGATTTCCTTAATCGTTGCCTACCTCTTCCAGCGTTTCTTTGCGCTAGACACAAAACTGGCTACCTTGATTGGAGTGGGTTCTTCTATCTGCGGTGGCTCTGCCATTGCTGCGACAGCACCCGTTATCCATGCCAAGGAAAAAGAAGTTGCCCAAGCCATCTCCGTTATCTTTTTCTTCAATGTCTTAGCAGCACTTATCTTTCCAACTCTAGGAACCTGGCTTCACTTATCCAATGATGGCTTCGCCCTCTTTGCAGGAACTGCGGTCAATGATACTTCTTCTGTAACGGCTACCGCCAGCTCCTGGGACAGTCTTTATCAGACCAATACCCTTGAATCTGCAACCATTGTGAAACTCACACGAACTCTGGCTATTATCCCCATCACTCTCTTTCTCTCCTACTGGCAAAGTCGCCAGCAAAAAAACAGCCAAGATTTCCAACTAAAAAAAGTCTTCCCACTTTTTATCCTTTATTTTATCCTGGCCTCTCTCTTAACGACTCTTCTCACCTCTCTCGGCGTGTCTAGTAGCTTCTTCACCCCTCTCAAACAACTCTCTAAATTCTTCATTATCATGGCCATGAGTGCTATCGGTCTCAAAACCAATCTGATTGCCATGGTCAAATCCAGCGGGAAATCCATTCTTCTTGGAGGCCTTTGCTGGATTGCTATCATCCTTACCAGCCTAAGCATGCAAGCATTGATTGGTATCTTCTAAGACAAAAGGTAGCCCACTGGCTACCTTTTATTGTTCAAGAATTAAGCGTGTGTGTTCTCTCTTGATGCAGCGATTCATCACGATATCGTCGCATCCTCCAGCACGCAAGATTTCTTCCACTTCTAGGCTTTCAAGTCCCAGTTGTGCCCAAAAAATCTTAGCATCAGCCTTGAGAAAATCACGCGCCACATCTGGTAAAAACTCGCTACGTCGGTATACATTGACGATGTCTACAGGGAAAGGGATTTCAGCTAGACTTGCATACGCCTTTTCTCCCAAGATTTCCCCACCTGCAGCCTTGGGATTAACTGGAATGATTTTATAGCCCCGAGACTGCATTTCCTTAGTCACTCGATTGCTAGTTGTTTCTTCACGATCGGACAAGCCCACTACCGCTAACGTTTTGCTAGTTGCCAGATACTGACGAATCACACCATCACTTGGATTGATAAATTCTTGACTCATAGAAATCCTCCTTTTTCTCAGTATAGCATATTTTGAAAAGGCTTGCAGATTTTGACTACAAAAAAATTCCTAGCAAGAGAAAAAGCTTGCTAGGAAATTCGTTTATTCAAGTGAAAGTTTAGATTTTTTTCTCGATACTAAATAATGGAGAAAGAGGACGTTTTTCGTGGATACGAATAATAGCATCGCCCAGAAGATGAGCAATCGAAATTTGTTCAATCTTATCAATCAAACGCTCTTCTGGTAGGTAGATAGTATCCAAAACAACCAATTTCTTAATAGCTGATTTTTGGATATTGTCCATAGCTGGTCCCGAAAGAACTGGGTGCGTACAGCTTGCATAAACTTCAACAGCACCTGCTTCAGCAAGAGCATCTGCCGCATGACAAATAGTTCCAGCTGTATCGATCATATCGTCAATCAAGATACAAGTTTTACCTTCTACTTTACCAATGATGTTCATCACTTCACTGGTATTCATCTTGTCTACACTACGGCGTTTGTCAATAATCGCAATCGGAGTTTTCAAAAACTCTGCCAATTTACGAGCACGAGTCACCCCACCATGGTCTGGGCTGACAACCACGTAGTCAGAGCCAACCATGCCACGACGTTCAAAATAGTCCGCAATCAAGGGAGCACCCATCAAGTGATCTACAGGAATATCAAAGAATCCCTGAATCTGTGCAGCGTGCAAATCAATCGTCAACAAACGATCTACCCCAGCAACTTCTAGCATGTTTGCAACGAGCTTTGCAGTGATTGGCTCACGCGCGCGCGCTTTTCTATCCTGACGTGCATAGCCATAGTAGGGCATAACAACATTGACAGATTCTGCACTAGCACGCTTCAATGCGTCCACCATAATCAAAATTTCAAGTAAATTATCATTTACAGGTGAACTAGTTGATTGTAGGATAAAGACGTGTTTTCCACGGATTGATTCTTCGATGTTGACTTGAATCTCTCCATCTGAAAATTGGCGAACAGTCGATTTCCCCAACTCTATCCCAATTTCTTGCGCCACACGCTCTGCCAATTCTCTATTAGAAGAAAGGGCAAACAGCTTTAAATCAGAAAAAGACATGATTTCCTCCGGTATTTATGTATCACTTGTTTTTACACAACATTTTCCATCTACCATTGTAGCGCTTTTTCCTTTATTTTTCAATCAAAAATAAAACAAGAGTAAACATTTATACCCTTGTTTTATGCTATTTTATATTAGCTATATTAAACCTAAAAATCCTACATTTTAACAATCGATTTTATGCTAGGATGAAATTTTTTCGAGACAAAGTTAGTATACTTCTCTCATACTTCCTGTATCCACATCATAGACAGCACCTGAAATAACCACATCATCAGGAATCAGTGGAGATTCTCGAAGCAATTGCATATCCTCTCTCACACTCTCTTCAACATCCTGGAATGGTAAAAAGTCTTGATCAGACACATCGACTCCGAGCTCGTGTTTCAAATGTTCATGAAAACTTTCATTTTGAAAGGTTTGAGCTCCACAGTCTGTATGGTGAAGCACCACAATCTCTCTTGTCCCCATTTGTTGCTGGGAAATCACCAGTGAACGAATCATGTCCTCAGTTACTCGACCACCCGCATTCCGCAAGATATGAGCATCCCCAAGGGCCAAACCTAGAGCTTGCGCAACGTGTAGACGTGAGTCCATACAGGTCACGATAGCTACTCTGGTTTTGGGTTTAAGTGGCAGATTTAACTGCCCATGTAGGGCAACATAAGCCTGATTGGCTTGCATAAACTGTTCAAAATACGACACGATTCCCTCCTCAAAAATTTGATAATCAAATATTTCTCCTATCTTATCATTTTTAAGAGGATTTGTCACGGATTATGCAAAGACCTTTTTCAAAACTTCCTGAATAGTCGTCACACCAATAACTTCAATTTCCTTGGGTGGAGTGATTCCTGTCAAGGAATTTTTCGGTACATAAATCTTGGTAAAGCCCAGTTTTGCCGCTTCATTGATACGTTGTTCGATACGATTCACGCGCCGAATTTCTCCGGTCAAGCCCAGTTCACCCACAAAACATTCCTGAGGATTGGTTGGCTGATCCTTGTAACTAGAGGCAATAGCCACTGCAACGGCTAAGTCAATGGCAGGTTCATCCAGTTTGACACCACCAGCAGATTTGAGATAGGCATCCTGATTTTGCAAGAGAAGCCCTGCTCGTTTTTCCAAAACAGCCATAATCAGACTCGCACGATTGAAATCAAGACCTGTCGTTGTGCGTTTAGCATTTCCAAACATGGTTGGTGTTACCAAAGCCTGAACCTCCGCCAAAATCGGACGCGTCCCTTCCATAGTTACCACGATTGATGAACCAGTGGCTCCATCCAAACGCTCTTCTAGGAAAACTTGACTCGGATTGAGCACCTCAACCAATCCGCCCGACTGCATCTCAAAGATGCCAATCTCATTAGTGGAACCAAAACGGTTTTTGACCGCTCGTAAGATTCGGAAGGTATGGTGACGCTCCCCTTCAAAGTAAAGCACCGTATCCACCATATGCTCCAACATACGCGGACCTGCCAAGGTTCCTTCCTTAGTCACATGCCCTACGATAAAGATGGCAATGTTATTGGTCTTAGCCAGCTGCATAAGCTCAGCGGTCACCTCACGCACCTGAGACACAGACCCTTGCACCCCTGAAATCTCAGGAGACATAATCGTCTGGATAGAGTCGATGATGAGAAAATCTGGTTGGATGCGCTCCACCTCAGCCCTCACGCTCTGCATATTGGTCTCTGCATAGAGATAAAACTCACTATCAATATCCCCCAAGCGCTCTGCACGGAGTTTAATCTGCTGGGCAGACTCCTCCCCACTGACATAGAGAACCGTACCCACTTGAGATAGCTGGGTTGAAACTTGTAGGAGAAGGGTTGATTTCCCAATCCCAGGATCCCCACCGATGAGGACGAGACTTCCTGGTACCACTCCGCCTCCAAGCACACGGTTGAATTCCTCCATCTCCGTCTTGGTTCGATTGACATTGATGGAAGTCACCTCAGCCAGTTTCATAGGCTTGGTTTTTTCACCTGTCAAGGACACTCGTGCATTCTTGACCTCGGCAACCTCAACCTCTTCTACAAAAGAAGACCAAGACCCACAGTTAGGACAACGCCCTAGATACTTAGGTGAATTATATTCACAATTTTGACACACAAATGTCGCTTTTTTCTTTGCTATAATAATTCTCCTTTTACGGTTACTCCGAAAGAATGCCACTTATACAATGTATTTTGAAATTTATTCTGGTTGGCAACTCCGACAGCAGACAAATCGACAGAAACCTGATAATTCTCCTTGACAGCTGCCAAAACGGAAGCCTTGACACAGAAATTGCCATCTACCCCTATAAACTCTATGCTCTTAGCACCATTTCCCTCTAAAAAATCTTTTAAATCTGGATTAGTAAAGCAAGAAGCCCGACACTTCTCAAAGATACGAGAAGATACAACTAACAAGTTGGTCGCAAATTTCTTCTTTCTATCTTTTCTCTCCCAGAAAAAACGATTGAGAATATAGATAACTCGGTCGCTGGGATAAGTAGCAATTTTGTCATTTACAGCTGCAGTCAGTTCTTCATGATAGGCTTTTCCTACAGCAACATAATCTGACTGCATGTCTACAACTAATAAATAGTCTGCCATTTTATCCCTCTATTTCCCTGTCGATCCAAATCCACCAGTCCGCACGCCATCTGCCTCATCTCCATCTGCAATCAAGAAAGGAGCAAAGACAGCCTGAACCACACGTTCCCCAACTTCGAGAACCACTTCCTGATCAGTAATATTTTTCATCTGAGCAAAGATATGTCCTTCATTCCCTGGATTGCCATAATAGTCTCCGTCAATGACACCCACAGAGTTAATCAAGACCAAGCCTTTTTTACGAGGGTTTGAAGAACGGTCATAGAGATAGAGCACCTCTGTCGGTTGCATATAAGCCTTAACTCCTGTTGGGACCAATATAATCTCACCTGGCGCAATGACAGTTCGTTCGGCAACCTTTAAATCGTACCCAGCTGCATGGGCTGTCTCTCGCTTCGGTAACAAATTTTCATCTGTAAAACTCGAAACCAATTCAAAACCACGAATTTTCATATCTTTCTCTTTTCTATTCTATAATCATTTATTCTAGGCTATTTTATCTTATTTATTCGAAAAAAGCACGAAAAAAGAGCACACAATTCACATCGCTTAGGGCTGCTGGATTCCTCCCCTGACCCGCTTCACGCAGAACTGTTGCTCCACTATTTATTATACCACATTCCCCTCGGTTTTTAAAGAGAAATTATTTTTTCCGTCGATTTCGGAAAAAGTCCTGCATAATCGCTGCACAATCATCTTCCAAAATTCCCGCTTCTACCTCTACACGATGATTGAGACGCTCATCTGTCAAAATATCGTACAGACTTCCAGCTGCACCAAATTTCTGGTTTTTAGCCCCGTAAACCACGTTTGGAATACGGGCAAGCCCAATCGCCCCGCTACACATGACACAAGGCTCAATGGTCACAAAAAGCGTGCAATCCAGCAGGCGCCAACTCTCTTCACTCACATTCGCATTCTCTATAGCCATGATTTCTGCATGCATGACCGCCCGTTGCAACTCCTCGCGCGCATTATGCCCCCTACCAATGATTTCTCCATCCTTGACAATCACACAACCAATTGGAATTTCATCGTGTTCTAAGGCAATCTCAGCCTCTCTCAAAGCCTCTCTCATAAAGGCTTCTTTTTCTTCAACTGTATAATTCATCGTTCTTCTCTTTTCCTACTTATCGATTTTATTATTATATCATGATTCTCAACACAAAAAAAGCCACCGAATGCGGTGACTTAATAGGGAGATTATTATGAAAAAGAAAAGTTTAGGATATTTGTTACAACAAGTTAGGAGGTCTTCTTGTAACTGTCTATAGTATACCCAACCTGTCTTAAACTAATCTTAAAAATCTCCTATGACCAAACACTTTCTAAAATATTAGTTTGTTCACGACCAGGTCCTACTGAGAAAGTTGAGATACGAACACCAACCAACTCGCTTACACGACGAACATAGTTACGTGCATTCTCAGGAAGGTCTTCCAAATTACGGACTCCAGTGATGTCTTCTGACCAACCTGGCAATTCCTCGTAGATTGGCTTACAACGTTTCAACTGCTCAAGACTAGCAGGATAGTAATCAATACGTTGACCATCAAGATCATAGGCGACACAGATTTTCACAGTATCCAAACCACTCAAAACATCTATAGAGTTCAATGAAAGATTGGTAATCCCAGATACACGGCGGCTGTGACGCATCACAACTGAGTCAAACCAACCCACACGACGTGGACGACCAGTTGTTGTACCATATTCATGACCTACTTCACGGATGCGATCTCCCACTTCATCAAATAATTCAGTTGGGAAAGGTCCGTCACCTACACGACTCGTATAGGCTTTACAAACACCTACAACCTTGTCAATCTTACTTGGGCCAACACCAGACCCAATTGTCACACCACCAGCGACAGGGTTTGACGACGTAACAAATGGATACGTACCTTGGTCGATATCTAGCATAACACCTTGCGCACCTTCAAACAGCACACGTTTGCCATTATCAAGCGCATCATTCAAGATAACGGATGTATCTGTCACGTATTGCTTGATTTGTTGACCATACTCATAGTATTCTTCAAAAATATCGTCAACTGAAATAGGGGTACTATCATATAATTTTTCAAACAAACGATTCTTTTCCGCAAGATTGCGTTCCAAACGTTCACGGAAAATATCCTTATCCAAAAGATCCGCAATACGAATTCCAACACGAGCAGCCTTATCCATATATGCTGGACCGATTCCCTTGATTGTAGTACCAATCTTATTGTCACCCTTAGCTTCTTCCTGCAAGCGATCCAACTCAATGTGGTAAGGCAAAATAACATGCGCACGATCAGAAATACGCAAGTTATCAGTTGTCACACCTTCATCATGAAGATAGCTCAACTCTTTCACAAGAGATTTAGGGTTTACAACCATACCGTTTCCAATAACTGAAATTTTTTCAGGGAAGAAAATTCCAGATGGAATCAAGTGCAACTTAAACTTTTTACCATCAATAACAATGGTATGACCTGCATTATCACCACCTTGGTAACGAGCAATCACTTCCGCATTGGCTGAAAGAAAATCTGTAATTTTCCCTTTACCTTCATCACCCCATTGGGTACCTACAACAACAACTGAAGTCATAATAAAAATCGTCTGAGCTACTAGGAGCTCGTCCTTTCTCATATACATGGCAGGAATTCCACCCGCAATTATATCTTACAATTTATTATAAGAAAAAAACACTATTTTATCAAGAAGAAACAGTAGAAAAGATTTGGAAATTCTTTCATTTCTAAATATAAAAACCTTTGATTATAAGCTAATTCTATATTTTTTAAAATATAACTACAACAATCGTTCGTAATTATGATATAGATACTTCCTATTGGATGAGAGTGGTACCACCTTGCAGGAATTTATCTAGATATAGACGATAAGCTGTTTTAAAGTGATATAGTGAAAAGTCCCTATCACTTTTTATTTTAAATCGGATTAAATAATATAGTAAAAACCGAAGATGAAGTGATTCCCACTCTGAACAACTCTGACCTAAAGAGGCATATTCTTGTTCAACTAGTTTCAAAAAGACGAATGCACGATCATAAAATTTCTGAAGCATATAAAAATTCCCTTTCTTATTAGTAACACTAGTCTAACAAAAAAAGGAACTAAAAAAGCTTCAAATCCTATAAAAGAAGAATTTAAAGCTAAACGAACTAAAAATAAAATAAAGAGGTAATTACAGATTTAAAAATTAAAATTTGAAATTTCAACAGTCCATTATATTTATAAATAAAAAAACGCTCAGTTGAACGTTTCGATTTATACTCCGCCAGTAGGACTCGAACCTACGACATCATGATTAACAGTCATGCGCTACTACCAACTGAGCTATGGCGGATAAAAGCTAAGCGACTTCCATATCTCACAGGGGGCAACCCCCAACTACTTCCGGCGTTCTAGGGCTTAACTGCTGTGTTCGGCATGGGTACAGGTGTATCTCCTAGGCTATCGTCACTTAACTCTGAGTAATACCTACTCAAAATTGAATATCTATCAAATACCAAGAAAACCTCACACTTCGTATTCTCAGTTACTTTGGATAAGTCCTCGAGCTATTAGTATTAGTCCGCTACATGTGTCGCCACACTTCCCTTCC